>JAEWEJ010000206.1 GCA_023389455.1 Actinomycetes bacterium
GGGTGCGACCGACGCCACCGGGACGGCACCGGACGCGACGGTGGCCTCGGCCGCCGGGGGCGTCGCGGCGGGGAGCGGCTCCGCGACGGGGGTCGGCGCCGCGACGGGCGTCGGCGCGGACAGCGCGTCCGGCTCGGACCACACCGCCGCCGGGACCACGGGGACCGGGGCGCTCAGGGTCGCCAGGTCGTGCTCGTCGGCCTCGTCGACGCGGCCGTCGGGGTGGATGAGCAGGGCCCACAGCCCGTCGGGGTCACGCACCTCGACCGGCAGCGCACGGCCGGCGTCGGCGGCGATCGCCGCGATCCGGCCCGTGATCGCGGCACCGGCCTCGGCGAGGTCCGCCATCGCGATCGTCTCGCGCACCCCGTCGACCGAGATCTCGCCCGTGCCGTCCTCGCGCACCTCGGCCGTGATCTGCGGCAGGCGCACCGACCCCTCGGGGCCGTCCACCACCGCCGTCCCGACCGACGGGACCGCTCCCGTCGTCGGGACCGCTCCGGTCGCGGTGGTCGGTCCCGCGGTCGCGTTGCCGGTCTTGCGCGTCATGTCTGCTCCCTACGTCCTGCCCGGCGCGCGACCACCGTCACCGGCACCCCGCAGGCGCGAGCACGCCACATCCTGGACGAACGTATCGTCAGACGGGTGAACGCGCACAACGGAAGCGCGACGGTGGCGGGCACATCGGTGCAGGTGGGGCGAAGGCGGGGCACGGACGCCCGTCCCTCGCGCGGGTGACGCGGCCGGCGTGACCGCCCCACGCTGCGCGGCACGGCACGTCGGGAGCGCACCACCTCCCTGAGTGTGCGGGCGGTCGCGTGGGTGACGCGCGTCACGAGCCGCGACTCACGACCCCTACGCGTCCGTGTCGACCTCGAACCACACGGTCGTGCCGCCGTCGGGCAGCCGCGCGGAGCCCCACGCGGTGGACAAGGCCTCGACGAGCGCCATGCCCCGCCCGCTGGGCTCCGTCGGCTCGGGGTGGCGGACCTGCGGCAGGCCGCCGCCGCGGTCGGTGACGGCGACGCGCACGACGTGGCCCTCGCCGCGGCCGTCGACACGGACGGCGACGCGGACCGGCTCGTCGGCGGGGCCGTGGACGACCGCGTTGGACACCAGCTCACCGGCCAGCAGCTCGATGACCTGGTTCGACGCGCCACCGACACCCGCGGCGGCGACCGCCCGCATCACCCAGTGGCGCGCCTGGCGGGGCGCGTTGCGCTCGGCGGTCAGCACCACCTCGTCGTCCAGCAGGGGCGGGGGTGCGCCGCGGCGGCTACGAAGGTCACGGACTTCTCCCACGGGGACCAGGGTGCCTGACGCGGGCCGGTCCCGCCCGCCCGGATCACGACCCGGACGGGTGACCGGGTTCCCGTCAGGTCGTGCGGGGCGGGGCGATCCACCCCTGGGGCGGCATGCAGAGCCACAGGGCCACGTACACGATGACCGAGGGCCCGGGCAGGATCGCGAGCAGCACGAGGATCAGCCGCAGGATCCAGGCGTCGACCCCCAGCCGCTGTCCCACACCCACGCAGACGCCGGCGAGCCAGCGCCCGTTCTGCGGCCGGACCAGCCCTGCACGTGCGAACGCGGCGCGTATGCCGTCCATCCCGTCCTCCTGTGTCGTCGGTACGACGAGTCTGGCCGGTCCCGCGTCGGCGCACCTCCGGGCCCGTCCCCCATCCGTCCCTGACCCGACCCCGAGCCCGCGACGACCGCGGGTCTCTGAGGTACCTCAGACGCGCACCCCCGTGACGGCGTGGTCAGGTGACCGATGCGGCGGCCCGTGCCTCAGGACGAGCGTGGTGCACGTGCCGGGCAGGGTCCGCGACCGGCGCGAGAAGGTCGGGGCGCGGGCCGCCGGAGGAGGACGTGATGAGCATGGAGACGTGGGGACCGGGCCTCGAGGCCGAGCTGGCGTACCGCCGGGAGCGGCTGGTCACCGACCTGGCACCGTGGCGCGACCAGCGGTCGGACGAGCACCGCCGGCCGGCCCGCCGGACCGCACCGCGGACGGTCGGGCACGGACGTCGGTGGTGGCTGCTTGGATCGGGGACGTGGCACGTGGCCCGATGAGCACACCGTTCGTCGCGCGCGCGGAGCAGGTCGCCCGGTTGACGGAGGCGCTGGCCCGCGCGCGCAGCGGCGCGCCCTCGCTCGTGCTGCTCGGCGCCGACGCGGGGGTCGGCAAGACACGCCTGCTGCGGCACGTCGGAGACGTGCTGGGCGCTGACGGCGCCCGCGTCGTGACGGGCCACTGCGTCGACCTCGGCGAGATCGGGCTGCCGTACCTCCCGTTCTCCGAGGCCCTGGGCGTGCTGCGGGCCGTGGAGCCGGAGTCCGTCGCCCGCGTGGTCGCGGCGCGCCCGGCGCTGGGCCGCCTCATGGGGCAGGCCACCGACCCGGCCCCGACCACGTCGTCGGCGTCCGACGCGGACGAGCGGCGCGAGCTGTTCGAAGGTGTCGTCGAGGTGCTCGCCGCGTGCGCGTCGGCCGAGCACCCGCTCCTGCTCGTGCTGGAGGACCTGCACTGGGCGGACGCGTCGAGCCGCGACCTGCTGCGCTTCGTCGTGTCGCGGCTCGGGTCCCAGCCGCTGCTGGTGGTCGCCACCTACCGCACGGACGACCTGCACCGGCGCCACCCCTGGCGACCCGTCGCCGCCGAGCTCGCACGGCACCCGCGCAGCACGCACCTGGACCTCGCGCCGTTCGCCGGTGACGAGCTGCGCGAGTTCGCCGCGGCCGTCGCGGGCCGTCCGCTGCCGCCCGCGCTGCTGCGCCGGGTCCGCGAGCGGGCGGAGGGCAACGCCTACTTCACCGAGGAGCTCATCGAGGCCGGTGCGGACTCCGACGCGCTGCCGTGGTCGCTCGCCGACGTCCTGCGTACGCGCGTCGAGCGCCTCGACCCGACGACGGTGCGGCTCGTGCAGCTCGCGTCCGCGGCGGGACGGCGGATCCCGGAGCCGCTGCTGCGTGCCGCCGCCGACGCCGACCCGGGCATGCCACCGGGTGGCGTCGACACGGCGCTCCGCGAGGCCGTCACCCAGCACGTCCTCGTCGTCGAGGAGGGCAGGATCGCGTTCCGCCACGCCCTGCTCGCCGAGGCCGTGTACGGCGACCTGCTGCCGGGCGAGGCCGCTGCGGTGCACCGGGCGTTCCTCGTCGCGCTGCGCGGCGGCGGGCCGGGCGTCGCCGCGCAGCGGGCCACCCACGCGCTGCGGGTCCCCGACCTGCCCGTCGCGCTGACCTCGTCGTGGGAGGCGGCGGCGCAGGCCCGCCTCGTGCTCGCCCCGGCCGAGGAGCTGCGCCACCTCGAGATCGTGCTGCGGCTGTGGGA
>JAEWEJ010000321.1 GCA_023389455.1 Actinomycetes bacterium
GCGGTGAAGACCACCGTGCCCGCGCTGCGGCACCGCGCCGACCTGGGCGGCGTCCGCCTCGACGTCGCCGACGAGGCCGAGCTGCGCGCCGACGTGGCCGGGGTGCTCGCGCTCGCCGCCGAGCACCCGCCCGCCGCCGACGTCCCGCCGCTGGAGGTCCAGGCCATGGCACCGCACGGCGTCGCCTGCGTCGTGCGGTCCAGCGAGGACCCGCTGTTCGGGCCCGTCATCAGCCTGGGCGTCGCGGGCGACGCCTCCGACCTCCTCGGGGACGTCGCGTACCGCGTGCCGCCGCTGACGGACGTCGACGTCGCCGAGCTCGTCCGCACCCCCCGGGCCGCGCCCCGGCTGTTCGGGTACCGCGGGCTGCCCGCCCTGGACGTGGCCGCGCTGGAGGACCTCGTCGCCCGCGTCTCGGTGCTCGCCGACGCGCTGCCCGACGTGCGCTCGCTGGAGCTCAACCCGGTGGTCGTGTCGCCGCACGGGCTGGCCGTGCTCGGCGCGTACGTGGCGGTCTCGCCCGCCGACCGCGCGGACGCGACGCGTCGGCTGGCACGTCCGTGAGCGACCGCTCGCGGGGCCCGTGGCCCGCGCGTCGCCGCCGCGTCCGGGACCACGTGCGGGGATGGGAGGATGGGGTCGTGCCTGCACTCTCCACCGCGCTGCGTGACGACCTGCACCGTGCCGGGTACTACCCGGAGCTCGTGGGCGAGGTCCTCGAGCTCGCCCTGGCCGGCGAGGACGCCGTCGCCCACCTGGTCCACCCCGAGACGACGTTCGACGGCGCCGAGGTGCGCCGGCACGTCACCGTGCTCGCGCTGACGGCGACGCGCCTGGTCGTCACCCACGTCGACGACCACCCGGCGGACTCCGAGCACCCCTCGGCCAGCGCCCAGGCGACGACCGAGGCCGTGCCGCTGCGCGAGCTGCGGTCCGTGGCCTTCACCCACGTGATGAGCGACCCGCAGCACCACCGCGCCGGGGACGGCGCGTCGGAGCTGACGCTGTCGATCGGGTGGGGCGCGGTCTCGCGCGTCGACCTCGAGCCGGCGACCTGCGGGGACCCGCAGTGCGAGGCGGACCACGGGCTCAGCGGCTCGATCACGCCCGACGACGTGGTGGTGCGTGTGAGCGCCGCGGCCGAGGGCCGCGAGGCCGTGCTCGCGGCGATGCGGTTCGGCCGCACGCTCTCGGCGGCGACGACGCAGCGGTGAGCAGCGCCACGCGCGTCCCGGTCGCGACGCACGACCCGCACCCCGAGGAGCTCCTGGTGCCGGACGCGGACGCGCCCGCGCTGACGCATGTCATGCCGGCGGCGGCCGACGCGCTCGGCGTCGACGTCCCGGGCGGTGCCCACGCGCGCGCGACGCTGGGGCTGCCGACCGCCCAGCGCGTCTGCGTCGTCCTCGTCGACGGGCTGGGGCACCTCAATCTCGCCGAGCGCGGCGGGCACGCGCCGTTCCTGCGGTCCCTGCTGGCGGGGTCGCGTCCGCTGCGCAGCACCTTCCCCTCGACGACCGCCACCGCCGTCGCCGCGTTCGGCACGGGGTGCCCTCCCGGTCGCACCGGCATGCTCGGCTACACCGTGCGCGTGCCGGAGACAGGGCGCCTGGGCAACCTCGTCTCGTGGACGGACATGCCGCCCGCCGAGCGGTGGCAGCCCCACCCCACGGTGTTCGAGCGGCTCGTGGCCGCCGGTGTGCGTGTCACCAGCGTCGGGCCCGCCCGGTTCCACGGCTCCGGCCTCACGGGTGCCGCCCTGCGCGGTGCGGCGTACTCGCCCGCGGAGTCCCTCGCCGGGCGGGTCGACGCGGTGGTGCGCGCGCTGCGCGAGCCGGGGCTCACGTACCTGTACTGGCACGACGTCGACAAGACCGGCCACCACCACGGGTGGGGGTCCTGGCAGTGGGGTGAGGCGCTGACGGAGCTCGACCACGAGCTCGGGCGGCTGGCGCGCTCGCTGCCACGCGACACGCTGCTCGTCGTCACCGCCGACCACGGCATGGTGGACGTCGACCCCGCCCGGCGGCGCGACGTCGGCACCGACCCGGTCCTCGGTGCGCAGGTCGCCATGACGGGCGGTGAGCCGCGCGCGCTGCACCTGCACCTCGAGCCGGGGGTCGACCCGCGGGACGTGGCGGCGCGCTGGCAGGACACCCTCGGGGGCGACGCGGTCGTGCGCACCCGTGACGACGCGGTCGCTGCCGGGTGGTTCGGGGCCGTCGAGCCGCGGGTCCTGCCGGTGGTGGGGGACGTCGTCGTCGCCATGACGGGCGCCGCGACGGTCGTGGACTCGCGCACCCAGACGCCGGCGTCGATCGCCCTGGTGGGCGTCCACGGGTCGTTGACGGCGCGCGAGGTGCTCGTGCCGCTGCTGGTGCACCGGTGAGCGCGCACGACGCGCGGGGGAGGGGCTGAGACGTGGCCGAGCTGGTGTTCTTCTCCGGGACGATGGACTGCGGCAAGTCGACCCTGGCCCTCCAGATGCACCACAACCACGCCGCCCGCGGGCGCGACGGTGTGCTGTTCACCCGGCAGGACCGCGCCGGCAGCGCCGTGATCTCGTCACGGCTCGGGCTGCAGCGTCGCGCGGAGGAGGTCGACGACACCACGGACTTCTGGGCCGAGGTGGTGACGCGGCGCACCCGCGGCCGCCCCGTCGACTACCTGGTGGCGGACGAGGCGCAGTTCTACACCGCTGCGCAGGTCGAGCAGCTGGCCCGCGTCGTCGACGAGCTCTCGGCGGACGTCTTCGCGTTCGGCATCACCACCGACTTCCGCGCCCGGCTGTTCCCCGGGTCGGCCCGCCTCGTCGAGCTCGCCGACCGCGTCGAGGTGCTGCAGGTGCGTGCCCTGTGCTGGTGCGGTGCCCGCGCGACGCACAACGCCCGCACCGTGGACGGCGTCATGGTCGTCGAGGGCGACCAGGTGGTCGTCGGTGACGTCGCGGCGACCGGCGGCGAGACCGCCTACGAGGTGCTGTGCCGACGTCACCACGTGCGGCGCATGACGGCGCGCGTGGCGCGTGCGACAGGGCCGTCGGGCCAGACCTCGCTGTTCGACGACGACGGTGCGGGCGGTCCCGGCGCGGACTGACCCCCGTGGTGGCCGCGGCCCGGCGGCGGCTACTCCGGCTTCGCGCCGAAGACGATCTCGTCCCAGCTCGGGACCTTCGCACGCGTGCGCCGCGACCGGCGCTCCCCGGACGCTGGGGCGGGGGCCGGGCGTGCCGGCTCGTCCGCGCGGTCGTCGGCGGCGGCCTCCGGGACGGTGACCGGCAGCGGGC
>JAEWEJ010000337.1 GCA_023389455.1 Actinomycetes bacterium
GCGACGTAGGCCTCGACGGCGCCGCAGTCGAGCGCACGGCGGCGGATGACCTCGAGGTCCTCCCCGCCCTGACCGACGTCGACGGCCACGGCGATCACCTCGGCACCGGTGGCCTCCGCGATCCAGCCGATGCCCACCGAGGTGTCCAGGCCACCGGAGTACGCGAGGACGACGCGTTCGGTCATGTCAGGTTCTCTCCTTCTCGAGGTTCGCGTGCATGAACATACATGCAACTGCGGACCTATGCATAACCCGTCTCAGCCCTCGCCGGCGAGCGCGAGGAACCGCGCCGCGACCGTCTCCCCGCCCTGCGGGTCACGCGAGATGACGAGCACCGTGTCGTCCCCGGCGATCGTGCCCAGCACGGTCGGCAGGACCGAGTGGTCGATGGCCGAGGCGAGGAACTGCGCGGCACCGGGCGGCGTGCGCAGCACGACGAGGTTGCCGGACGCCTCGGCCGCCACCAGCAGCTCGGCGCACAGCCGGGCGAGGCGCGCGGCGAGCTGCTCGGTGTCGGTGGTGGTGGGGGTGCGGTCCCCGCCCTCCCCCGGCACCGCGTACACGAGCGCGCCGGACGCGGTGCGGATCCGCACCGCGCGCAGCTCCACCAGGTCGCGGCTGAGCGTCGCCTGCGTGACCGTGACGCCCTCGTCGGCCAGCAGCGCGGCGAGCTCGCCCTGCGAGTGCACCGTGCCGCGCTGCAGCAGCGTCCGGATCAGGGCGTGGCGGGCCGCCTTCGTCCCGGCGACGGTGGGGGTGCTCACGAACGCTCCAGCAGGAACGCCAGGAGCGCCTTCTGGGCGTGCAGGCGGTTCTCGGCCTCGTCCCACACCACCGACTGCGGTCCGTCCAGCACCTCGGCGGTGATCTCCTTGCCGCGGTACGCCGGCAGGCAGTGCAGCACGAGGGCGTCGGGCACGGCGAGCGCGAGGGCGGCCGCGTCGAGCCGGAACGCCTCGAAGCGGTGCTCCCGCTCGGAGGCCTCGTCCTCCTGGCCCATGGACGTCCAGGTGTCCGTCGCCACCACGTCCGCGCCCGTCACCGCCGCCGCGAGGTCGTGCACGACGGTCACGGAGCCACCTGTGCCTGCCGCGACCTGCGCCGCACGCTCGAGCACCTGCGGGTCGGGCAGCGCGTCGACGGGCGTGCCGATGCGCACGTGCAGACCGGCGGTCGCACCGCCCAGCAGGTACGAGTGCGCCATGTTGTTGGCACCGTCACCCACGTAGGCCAGCGTCGTGCCGGGCAGCGACGCCACGCCGCCGCGGTGCTGGGCGAGCGTGGTGAGGTCGGCCAGGACCTGGCAGGGGTGGAACTCGTCGGTGAGCGCGTTGACCACGGGCACGCCGGCGACGGCGGCCATCTCCTCCAGGCGCGTCTGGGCGTGCGTCCGCCAGACGATCGCCGCCACCTGACGGCCGAGCACGCGTGCCGTGTCCGCGATCGACTCACGGACGCCGATGCGCGCCAGGTTCCCGTCCAGGGGCAGCGGGTACCCGCCGAGCTCGGCGATCCCGGTCAGGAAGCTCACCTGCGTGCGCAGGGTGGGCTTGTCGAAGATGACCGCGACGGAGCGGGGCCCCGCCAGCGGCGTGCGGATGAAGTGGTCGTCACGGAACGCGAGCGCGAGCTCGAGGACCTCCGCCTGCTCCCGGGGCGTCAGGTCGTCGTCACGCAGGAAGTGGCGGATCACGCGGTCTCCTCGGGGGCGAGGTCGGCCGGCAGCGCGGCGACCAGGTCGACGAACGGCTGCACCTGCTCGTCGGTGAGCACGAACGGGGGTGCGAGCCGCAGCGTGGTGGGCGTGCAGGCGTTGACGATGAACCCGGCCGCGAGCGCGTCGGCCGCCACGCGCGCGGCGACGGGCCGGACGAGCTCCACCGCGACGAGCAGGCCCTCGCCGCGGACCTCGCGCACCAGGGGGCTGCCGGTCGAGCGCAGGCGCTCGCGCAGCCGCTCCCCCAGCCCGGTCACGTGGTCAAGCAGGCCGTCGCGCTCGATGACGCCGATCGTCGCCAGCGCCGCGGCCGCCGCGACCGGGTTGCCGCCGAAGGTGGTGCCGTGCTGGCCCCGGCCGAGCAGCTCCGCCGCCTGCGGCCCGTACGCGATCGCGGCACCCACGGGGAATCCCGCGCCCAGCCCCTTGGCCACGGTGACGACGTCGGGGCGGATGCCGCCGCCGATGTGCGGGTGCTGGTGGGCGAACCACCGGCCCGTGCGTCCCATCCCGGTCTGCACCTCGTCGAGCACGAGCAGCGCGCCGTGGGCGCTGGTCAGCTCCCGTGCGAGCGCCAGGTACCCCGGGGGCAGCGGGCGCACGCCCGCCTCCCCCTGGACGGGCTCGACCACGAGCGCCGCGACCTCCTCACCGCCGTGCGCGAACGCGGCACGCAGCGCGTCGGTGTCACCGAACGGCAGGAACTCCACCCCGGGTGGCAGCGGCTCGAACGGCTCGCGGTACGCCTGCTTGTGCGTCAGCGACAGCGCACCCATCGAGCGGCCGTGGAACGCACCCTCCAGGGCCAGCACGCGCGGGCGGGCGCCGGCCGAGTGCCGCCGCGTGAGCTTCAGCGCGGCCTCCGTGGCCTCCGTGCCGGAGCTCGTGAGGAAGACCCGGGAGCCCTCGGGCGCGTCGGCGATCGCGAGCAGCCGCTCGGCGAGCGCGATCTGGGTGGGGCTGGCGAAGAAGTTCGAGATGTGGCCGAGGGTGCCCAGCTGCGCGCTGATCGCGGCGGTCAGGGTGGGGTGCGCGTGGCCGAGCGAGTTGACCGCGATGCCACCGAGCAGGTCGAGGTACCGCATGCCGTCCGCGTCCCAGACGTACGGCCCCTCGCCGCGGACCAGCACCCGCTGCGGCGGGCCGAACGTGTCCATCACGGCGTGCGTGTACCGCTCGGTCCACTGCGCCACCGAGCCGTCGGCCGCAGGCAGCGGCAGCGCGTCCTCGGCGCCGGCCGCGCGGTGCCGGGCGATGCCCGGGGTGGTCGCGGTCGCGTCCTGCGTCGGGCTCACGGCGTCGCCTCCTGGTCGTCGGTGGCCAGCCGCACCGCGCGCACCGGCACGGTCGACGGGTGGCCGTCGGGGTCGGCGTCGGGCAGCACCATGGTGCCGACGCCCTCGGACGTGAAGACCTCGACGAGGATCGAGTGGGTCGCCCGGCCGTCGATGACGTGGGCGCGCGGCACGCCGCCCTCGACCGCCCGCCAGCAGGCCTCCATCTTCGGCCGCATGCCGGAGTCGAGCCGCGGCAGGAGCTCGGCCAGGGCGGAGGCGCGGATGCGGCGCACCAGCGTCGCGCGGTCGGGCCAGTCGGTGTACAGGCCCTCGACGTCGGTGAGGATGATCAGCTTGCGTGCGCCGAGCGCGACGGCCAGCGCCGCCGCCGCGGTGTCCGCGTTGACGTTGAGCACCTGCGTCGGGTCGTCGATGTCGGGTGCGACGGTCGACACCACGGGGATCCGGCCCGCGTCGAGCAGGTCGAGCACGGCCCCCGGGTTGACGTGCACGACGTCACCGACGAGACCGACGTCGACCTCGTGACCGTCGACCACCGCGGTCCGGCGGCGGGCCTGGAAGAGGCCGGCGTCCTCGCCCGAGAGCCCGACGGCGTGCGGCGCGTGCGCGTTGATCAGACCGACGAGCTCGCGCGAGACCTGACCCGTGAGCACCATGCGCACGACGTCCATGGCCTCGGGGGTCGTCACCCGCAGACCGCCGCGGAACTCGCTGGCGATGTCGAGGCGGTCGAGCATCGCGTTGATCTGGGGGCCGCCGCCGTGCACCACGACGGGCCGGAGCCCGACCTGCCGCAGGAAGACCATGTCCTCCGCGAACGCGCGCTTGAGCGTCTCGTCGATCATCGCGTTGCCGCCGTACTTCACGACGACCAGGGCGCCGGCGAACTGCTGCAGCCAGGGCAGGGCCTCGACGAGGACCTCCGCCTTCTGGTCGGCGCGCAGGTCGGTGCGCGTGTCGAAGACGAAGTCGTCGGGGACGGGGGGAAGGTTCACGTCGGGACCGCTCATGTGGAGTAGGCGCTGTTCTCGTGGACGTACTCGTGCGTGAGGTCGTTGGTCCACACCGTGGCGGACTCCTCACCGGCGTGCAGGTCGACGACGACGTGGACCTCGCGGGACGCGGCGAGGTCCAGCTGCGTCGGGTCCTCGTGCTCGCCACCCTGCCGGCAGACCTGCACACCGTTGATCGTGACGTCGAGCAGGGTCGGGTCGAACGGTGCGACGTCCTCCGGGACGGTACCGACCTGCGCGATGACACGGCCCCAGTTGGGGTCGTTGCCGAAGACCGCGGCCTTGAACAGGTTCGAGCGCGTGACGGCGCGCGCCACGGCGACGGCGGCAGCCTCGGTCGTCGCCCCGCGCACGTGCACGGCGACGTCGTGCGAGGCCCCCTCCGCGTCCGCGACGAGCTGGCGCGCCAGCGACGCGCAGACCCGCAGCACGGCGTCGGCGAAGACGTCGGCGGCCGGGGCGACACCGCTGGCGCCGGAGACCATGAGCGTCACGGTGTCGGACGTCGACATGCACCCGTCGGAGTCGACGCGGTCGAACGTCGCGCCCGTGGCGGCGCGCAGGGCGGCGTCGGCGATGGTCGCGCCGACGACCGCGTCGGTCGTGATCACCGACAGCATCGTGGCCATGGCGGGCGCGAGCATCCCGGCGCCCTTGGCCATGCCGCCGACGACGAACGCGCCGTCGGGCGTCTCGACGCGCACGTGCGCGGTCTTGGCGACGCTGTCCGTGGTCATGATCGCGGCGGCGCTGTCCGCTCCGGCACCGGGGTCCAGGGCGGCGACGAGCGGCTCGATCCCGGCGAACAGCCTGTCGCTCGCGAGCGGCACGCCGATGAGGCCCGTCGAGCACACGACGACGTCGCCCGGGGAGACGCCGAGCGCCGCGCCGACCTTCTCGGCGGTCGCGTGCGCGTCGGCGAAACCGCGCGGACCCGTGCCGACGTTCGCGCCGCCCGAGTTGAGGACCACGGCCTCGATGACGCCGTCGGCGACGACCTGGCGGGACCAGATGACGGGCGCACCCACCACGCGGTTCGTCGTGAACACCGCGGCGCCCACCTTGAGCGGGCCGTCGTTGACGACGAGCGCGAGGTCGGGCCTGCCGGACGCCTTGAGCCCGGCGGTGACGCCGGACGCGCGGAAGCCCGCGGCCGCGGTGACCCCGGGCGACGTGCCGGGCGACGTGCCCGCCAGCGCGGAGCCGAGGTGGTCCGTCACGGGGCGACCCCGTTCCGCGGCAGGCCGAGCGTCTCCGGCAGGCCCAGCGCGAGGTTGAGGGACTGGACGGCGCCACCGGCGGTGCCCTTGACGAGGTTGTCGATGGCGGTGACGGTGACGACACGACGTGCCCGCGCGTCGAACGCGACCTGGACGAGCGCGGTGTTGGCGCCGACGGTCCAGGCCGTGGTGGGCCACTGCCCCGCGGGGAGCACCTCGACGAACGGCTCGCCGTCGTACGCGGCCCGCCACGCGGTGCGCAGCGCGTCGTCGTCGACCTCGACACCGGGGGCGAGACGCGCGGTGGCCGTCGCGAGGATGCCGCGCGAGGTCGGGACCAGGACGGGCGTGAACGACGTGCGGACCTCCGCCGCGCCCGCGCTGCGCAGGTTCTGGGCGATCTCGGGGACGTGGCGGTGGGTGCCGCCGACCGCGTACGGCGCGGCCGACCCGAGGGCCTCCGCGGCCAGCAGGTGCGGCTTGAGGGCCTTGCCCGCGCCGGAGTAGCCGACGGCGAGGACGGCGACGAGGTCGGTCGTGTCGAGCAGGCCGGCCGCGACGCCGGGCTGCAGGCCGAGCGTGACGGCGGTGACGTTGCACCCCGGGACCGCGATGCGGCGCGCACCGGCGAGGCGCTCGCGCTGGCGGCGACCCGTGCCGACCACGAGCTCGGGCAGGCCGTAGGTCCACGTCCCGGCGTGCGGGCTGCCGTAGTACGCCTCCCAGTCGGCCGCGTCGACGAGCCGGTGGTCAGCGCCCAGGTCGAGGACGACCGGGTCCTCGCCGAGGGCCTCGAGCTCGGCGGCGACCCGGCCGCTGGCGCCGTGCGGCAGGGCCAGCACGACCACGTCGTGGCCCGCGAGCGCCTCGGCCGTCGTCGGCACGAGGACGCGGTCGGCGAGACCGCGCAGGTGCGGATGGTGCGCCCCGAGGGGCGTGCCGGCGTTCGAGTGCGCCGTGAGGGTGCCGATGCGTGCCTGCGGGTGGTCGAGCAGCAGCCGCAGGATCTCCCCACCCGCGTACCCGCTGGCACCGGCCACCGCCACCGTGAACGTCATGTGCATGAACATACAATCCACTGCAGACAAATACCAAGGAGATCGGGGAACACACACCTCACCCCGCACGGTTGCGGGGGACATGCGCGCCGTCATCGCCACCCGAGCCGGTGGCCCCGAGGTTCTGCAGGTCGCCGACGTCCCCGACCCCGAGCCGCGGCCCGACGAGGTGCTCGTGCGCGTCGCGGCAGCCGGGGTCAACTTCATCGACACCTACCGTCGCGGCGGGTTCTACCGTATGTCGTTCCCCCACGTCGTGGGGTCCGAGGGTGCCGGCGAGGTCGTCGCGGTCGGCTCGGACGTCACCACGCTCGCGCCCGGCGACCGCGTCGCCTGGGCGTCCGCCGAGGGCTCGTACGCCGAGCTGGTCGCCGTCCGCGAGGCCGACGCGCTGCCCGTCCCGCCGGGCGTGGACGACGCCACCGCGGCCGCGCTTCCGCTGCAGGGCATGACCGCGCACTACCTCGTCTCCTCGACCTTCCCCCTCGAGGGCGGGCACGACGTGCTGCTGCACGCCGGCGCCGGTGGGGTCGGGCTGCTGCTGACCCAGCTGGCCGCCGCGCGCGGCGCCCGCGTCATCTCGACCGTCGGGTCCGCCGACAAGGAGCGTCTGGCCCGCGCGGCCGGCGCGTCCGACGTCATCCGCTACCGCGAGCTGTCCGACCTGACCACCGAGCTCCCCGCGCTCGTGCGGGACCTGACCGGCGGTCGCGGGGTGCACGTCGTCTACGACGGGGTCGGCAAGGACACCTTCGACGCGTCCCTCGCGTCGCTGGCCCGCCGCGGCACGCTCGCGCTGTTCGGCGCCTCGTCCGGACAGGTCCCGCCCGTCGACCTGCAGCGGCTGAACACCGCGGGATCGGTCTTCGTGACCCGCCCCACGCTCGGCCACCACACGGCGACCCGCGACGAGCTGCTGTGGCGGGCCGACGAGCTGTTCGACGCCGTCGCCGCCGACGCCCTCGACGTCCGCGTCGGGGCCACCTACCCCCTGGCGGACGCCGCCGAGGCCCACCGCGCCCTCGAGGGGCGCGCCACCACCGGAAAGGTCCTGCTGCTCCCGTGACGATCGACGCCCCCACGTTCGCCGCCCCTCCCCGCACCGTCACCGTCGAGGTCTGGTCCGACGTCGCGTGCCCCTGGTGCTGGATCGGCAAGCGCCGGTTCGCCACGGCCCTGCGGGCCTTCGCGCACCGCGACCACGTCGAGGTGGTGTGGCGGTCCTACCAGCTGTCCCCCGAGACGCCGACCGGCCCCGGACGCCCCGAGGTCGACGCGCTCGTCGAGGCCAAGGGCCTGCCGCGGGACCGCGTGGAGGAGATGTTCGCGCGGGTCGCCGCCGTCGGCGCCGCCGACGGCCTGCACTACGACTTCGCCACGACCCTCGCGTTCAACACGTTCGACGCCCACCGCCTGCTGCACCTGGCCCGCGAGGCCGGAGGCCCGCCGCTGGCGGACGTGACCATGGAGGCGCTGTTCTCGGCGCACTTCGAGCAGGGCGAGGACCTCGGGACCACCGGCGCGCTCGTCGCGATCGCCCGGCAGGCCGGGTTCGCCGCGCACGGGTGGGACGACGCCCGCGTCACGGCCGCGCTCGAGGGCGGCACCGCGGCGGACGCGGTCCGGGAGGACCTGGCGACGGCGCGCTCGCTCGGCGTGACCGGCGTGCCGTTCTTCGTGGTCGACCGCCGGTACGCGGTCTCCGGAGCGCAGCCCGCCGAGGTGTTCTCCCAGCTCCTCGACGCAGGCTGGCGTGAGGCCAACCCGCTCGCCGCCGCACCCACCGGGGACGTCTGCACCGACGGGTCCTGCTGAGCGGGGACGACTCACCCCGTGCCGCGCCCGCGGCGTGCCAGGAGGTCGACGAGCTCGGCGAGCGAGTCGACACGCACGTCCGCGAGCGCGACCTGGGGCCGCAGCGCGTGGACGTGACCCCACGGCCCGCGGCGCAGGAACGCCGTCCGCATGCCCGCCGCGCGCGCCGGCAGGACGTCGTTGTCCAGCCGGTCGCCGACGTACAGCACGTCACCCGCGGGCAGGCCGATCTCCGCGAGCACGCGCGCGAAGAACGCGGGCGACGGCTTGGCCACGCCCCAGCGCGCGGAGGAGGCGACCAGGTCGAGGTCCACGCCGGCGGCGCGCAGCTGCGCCTCGGCGCCGGCGGGCTGGTTGCCGGCGATCGCGACCAGGTAGCCGGCACGGCGCAGCGCGTGGAGCGTCGGCAGCGCGTCGGGGTAGAGGTCGCCCGGCTCGATCGTGGTCGGCGTCGACGGCCGGGGCACCCCGAGCACCTCCCAGACGCGGGCGTGCGGCTCGTCGCGCTCGGCCAGCGCCCCCAGCACGGCCATGAGCGCGAGCGGCGTGACGCCGGCGTCGTGCGCCGCCTGCGTCCAGGCGCGGGTCTCGTCGACCAGCGTCTCCCCCACGTCCAAGACGACCGCGCGCACGTCGACCCAGCCCGGCCCTGACGTCGCGCTGCCCACGGCCACCACCCTGCCAGCCGACGGGGGCGACGTCACGACGCACCCGCGGTCGGACCGGGGCGGGAGCTCGGTCCCGGCGGGCGCGTCGGTCAGGCCGGTGCGCGTCGGTCAGGCCGGTGCGGGCGACGCCGGCACCGGCACCCGGTCGCGGACCTGGTCGAAGAACGCGAGCTCGTGCGCGCACGACGTCGCGTACGCCGCCAGCATGCGCGCCCGCGTCGCCCCGCCGACCTCGCGCGCGGCCTCGTCGGCGAGCGCGGTGGCCGTCACCGCCGCCGCGGCGAACTGCGGGTCGCCGTAGGTCGCCACCCAGTCCCCGTACGGGTGCGCCGCCAGATCTCCCGCCCGCGCGAGGACGCGGGCGCCGATGTCCGCGTAGAGCACGTAGCAGGGCAGCACCGCGGCCACGAGCTCGGCGTACGAGCCCGTCCCGGCGACCGCCAGCAGGTGGTCGACGTAGGCGGTGGTCGCGCGGCTCGGCCGTGCCGGCACGCCGCCCGCGCCCTGCACCCGTGGCCCGTGCAGCCGGGCCTCGTGCAGCCGCACCTCGACCTCCAGGCAGCGTGCCGCCCCCCGGGCGTAGAACACCTGCGCAGGCCCGTGCGGGGCCAGCTGGCTCGCCCGGGCGAGCACGCGCGCGTACTGCGCCAGGTACAGCGCGTCCTGCTGCAGGTACGCCTCGAACTGCTCGACCGGCAGCGTGCCGTCGGCCAGGCCGCGGACGAACGGCAGGTCGTCGCACGCCTGCCGGACGGCCGCCGCGCGGTCCCACGCCTCCGCGCCGAAGGCGCGCGCACCCAGCGTCGGCGCGTGGTGCAGGTGGTCGACGGGCCCGCGACCGGAGCCCACCGCGAGCGCCTCCCCCGCGCCGATCGCCCCCGTCAGCCACTCCTTGGCCTCGCGGACGGCGCTCACCCAGTCCGCACGCCGCGGGCGCAGCGCCGCGACGGCGGCGGACAACGAGCAGCCGGTGC
Source organism: Actinomycetes bacterium (assembly GCA_023389455.1). Taxonomy (GTDB): domain Bacteria; phylum Actinomycetota; class Actinomycetes; order Actinomycetales; family Cellulomonadaceae; genus Cellulomonas. The sequence continues at coordinate 9,764 of JAEWEJ010000337.1, forward strand.
CGTGCGTGCTGGTCGTCGCCAGCCGCAGCGCGTCGAGCTCGGTGACGGTCGTGGCGTCGACGACCGCGTCGGGGCTCGCGTCCCCGTCGAGGTGCCCACCCTTGAGCAGGACCGTCACGCCGGACGCGCGGGCGAGGCGCCGTGCCTGCCCCACGGCCTCGGGCCACGTGGTGGCGGCGGGCTCACCCAGGAGCACGCCGAGCTCCGGGAGGTTCGGCGTGACCAGGTCCGCGCGCGTGACGAGGCGGCGCACGGCCTCCTCGGCGTCGGGGGCGAGCAGCCGGTCCCCGCTGGTCGCGACCATGACGGGGTCGAGGACGACGACCGGGGGCCCCGTGCGGTCCAGCCAGCCGGCGACCTCGTCGGCGACGGCGCGCGTGCCGAGCATGCCGATCTTCACCGCGTCGACCGTCACGTCGTCGCTCACGGCGTCGAGCTGGGCGCGCAGGAACGCGACGTCGGGCACGTGCACGGCGCGCACGCCGTGCGTGTTCTGCGCGACCAGCGCGGTGACGACCGCCATCCCGTACGCGCCGTGCGCGGCGAACGACTTGAGGTCGGCGTGGATCCCCGCGCCCCCCGTGGGGTCCGTGCCCGCGACCGACAGCACCCGCACGCGGCTGCCCGCGCGACGTGACGGCACCGGGCGACCGGCGGGCGGTGCCGCGGCCCCGCTCACCGCAGCCCCGCCGTCACGCCGGCCCGGTCCCACGCCGCCACCAGGCGCGCGGCGGCCGCCCCGGGGTCCGGCGCCGCGCACACGGCGCCGACCACGGCCATCGCGTGGACGCCAGC
>JAEWEJ010000352.1 GCA_023389455.1 Actinomycetes bacterium
TCCTTGGCCTGCTTGAGCGCGCCCGCCAGCACCGACGACGGGATGCCGTCGAGCTTGGTGTCGAGCTGGATCGCGGTGACGAACTCGCTGGTGCCTGCGACCTTGAAGTCCATGTCGCCGAGCGCGTCCTCCGCGCCCAGGATGTCGGTGAGCGCCGCGTAGCGGGTCTCACCGTCGACCGTGTCGGACACCAGGCCCATCGCGATGCCCGCGACCGGCGCGCGCAGCGGCACACCGGCGTTGAGCAGCGACAGGGTCGCGGCGCAGACCGAGCCCATGGATGTCGAGCCGTTGGAGCCCAGCGCCTCGGAGACCTGGCGGATCGCGTAGGGGAAGTCCTCGCGGGCCGGCAGCACCGGGACGATCGCGCGCTCGGCGAGCGCGCCGTGCCCGATCTCGCGGCGCTTCGGCGAGCCGACGCGGCCCGTCTCGCCCGTGGAGAACGGCGGGAAGTTGTAGTGGTGCATGTAGCGCTTGCGCGTCTCGGGCGACAGCGAGTCGATCTGCTGCTCCATGCGCAGCATGTTCAGCGTGGTGACGCCCAGGATCTGCGTCTCGCCGCGCTCGAACAGCGCCGAGCCGTGCGTGCGGGGCAGCACCTCGACCTCGGCCGACAGCGTGCGGATGTCACGCAGCCCGCGGCCGTCGATGCGGAAGCCGTCGGTGAGGATGCGCTGACGGATCAGCTGCTTCTGCACCGAGCGGTACGCGGCGGAGATCTCCTTCTCGCGCCCCTCGAACTGCTCGGCGAGCTCGCCCTGGACCTCGGCCTTGATCTCGTCGAGGCACCCCTCGCGCTGCTGCTTGTCCGCGATCGTCAGCGCGTCCGACAGGCGCGCCGTGGCGGCCTGCTCGACGGCGGCGTACGCGTCCGGCTGGTAGTCCGGGAACGTCGGGAAGACCTGGGTCTCCTTGGCGGACTGCGCGGCGAGCTGCTGCTGCGCCTCGGCGAGCGCGCGGATCGACGGCTTCGCGGCCTCGAGGCCCTGCGCCACGACGTCCTCGGTCGGCACGGTGCCGCCGCCGCCGTGGATGAGGTTCCAGGCACCCTCGGGCGCCTCGGCCTCGATCATCGCGATGGCGACGTCGTCACCGACGATGCGGCCCGCGACGACCATGTCGAACGTCGAGCGCACGCGCTCGGAGTAGCGCGGGAACGCGACCCACTGGCCGTCGACGAGCGCGAGGCGCGTCGCGGCGACGGGGCCGGAGAACGGCAGCCCGGAGAGCTGGGTCGACATCGACGCCGCGTTGATCGCGAGCACGTCGTACGCGTCGTCCGGGTTGATGGACAGGACCGTCACGACGACCTGGACCTCGTTGCGCAGGCCCTTGACGAACAGCGGGCGCAGCGGGCGGTCGATCAGACGGCAGGCCAGGATCGCCTCGGTCGAGGGACGGCCCTCGCGGCGGAAGAACGAGCCGGGGATCTTGCCGGCGGCGTACTGCCGCTCCTCGACATCGACCGTCAGGGGGAAGAAGTCGAAGCCCTCGCGGGGGTGCTTGCCGGCCGTGGTGGCCGACAGCAGCATCGTGTCGTCGTCGAGGTACGCGACGGCGGCACCGGCGGCCTGCTTGGCCAGCCTGCCGGTCTCGAAGCGGACGGTGCGGGTGCCGAAGCGACCGTTGTCGATCGTGGCCTCGGCGAACTGGATCTCGGGACCCTCCATGGGTGCCCTCCTTGTTCTCGAAGGCGCCGCCCTGCCCCGCGGCGGTCTTCGACCGTGGCGCCCGGACACGTGTTCCGGGGGCCACTACCGAGGACCGGACGAGCGGGGTCGGCGCGGTGGTTGTGCTGGTCGTGCGGTGGTGCGGGTGGTGCGTCGTGCTGACCCGCGTCAGCCCGTCCGGGGGGACGGGGCCCGACGCAGGACCAGCCCGGACCGACACGGTCCGGGCTGGTGCGGGTCGTTCAGCGGCGCAGGCCGAGGCGCTCGATGAGCGCGCGGTAGCGGTTGATGTCGACCTTCTGCAGGTAGCCGAGCAGCCGGCGACGGCGCCCGACGAGCAGCAGCAGCCCGCGGCGGCTGTGGTGGTCGTGCTTGTGGGTCTTCAGGTGCTCCGTGAGGTCCTTGATGCGCTGCGTCAGCACCGCGATCTGAACCTCGGGCGAGCCGGTGTCGCCCTCGTGGGTGGCGTACTCGGCCATGATGGACTGCTTCGTGGCAGTGTCGAGCGACACGGTGCTCCTCAGGTTTCTCGTTGCGCGGTGCGCCGGGGCATGTCCACCCGGGCTCTCTCTGTCCGCGGCCGGTCGTACGGCTCGACCAGACTACCAGGAGACGCCGCTCACCTCGTCATCCGCCGTCCGGTCGCCCTGCGCGAGCGTGCGGCGGGTGTCGCGGACGTCGGCCGCCATCTGCTCCAGCAGCGCGTCGACGGAGTCGAAGCGCAACGTCGGGCGCAGCCGGGCGACCAGCTCGAGCACGACCTCCTCGTCGTACAGGTCGAGGTCCGTGCGGTCCAGGACGTACGCCTCGACGCGACGCTCGCGGCCGTCGAAGGTCGGGTTGGTGCCGATCGAGACGGCGGCGGGCAGCACGCGGTCGGCCGGGACCACGGGCGAGCCGTCGGGTCGCGTCGCGGCGCGCCGCAGCGTCCCCGCGTACACGCCGTCGGCCGGGACCATGCCGACCGTGGCACCGAGGTTCGCGGTCGGGTAGCCCAGCTCACGGCCCCGCGCGTCGCCGTGCACGACGACGCCGCGGACCCGGTGCGGACGTCCGAGCACGGAGGCCGCGGCCGCCACGTCGCCCTGCGCCAGCAGCTCGCGCACCCACGTCGACGACCACCTGCGCGAGGCGGGCTCCGCCCGGGGGTCGGCACCCGGTCGCACGTCGTCGATGACCTCGACCTCGAAGCCGTACCGCTCCCCCAGCTCGCGCATCGTCGCCAGGTCACCGGAGTTCTGCCAGCCGAACCGCACGTCGCGCCCCACGACCACGGTCCGTGCCCGCAGCCCGTCGACGAGGTACCGCTGCACGAACTCCTGCGGCGTCTGCCGCGCGAACTCCAGCGTGTAGGGCACGAGCAGCACGGCGTCGAGCCCGGTCTCCGCGAGCAGCTCGAGACGGTCCGCGTCACCCAGCAGCAACGGCGGCGCGTCGTGGGGCCGGTGCACCTGCGCAGGGTGCGGGGTGAACGTCACGGCCACCGCGCGCGCGCCCGCGGCACGCGCGTCGTCGACCATGCGCGTGAGCACCGCGACGTGCCCGCGGTGCACGCCGTCGAAGTTGCCGAGCGTCACGACGGACGGCCCCCACCCCGTGGGCACCTGCGACACGTCGGTCCAGACCTGCACACCCGCTCCTGTCCCCGTGGCCCCGTCCGTCACGGGTTCCGGCGGACAAGCCTGCCACGCCGACGGGGCAGGCTCGGCACCGCCCCGCCCCCGGGGCGCGGTCCCGGGGGCGGACGGTGCCGTCAGCGACCGAACGTGGGCGTCAGGTGGGCGCCGTCGGTCACGGCGCGCCCGCTCGGGTTGCTGAACACCGCGCGGTACTCCGTGCCGAAGGCCAGCGGTGTGACCAGGACCCGCAGGGTCGTGCTCTTCGCGAACGGGACCGCGAACCACGGACCCCCGCCCCAGCGCCACTGCCAGCGCACCGTCGGCGTCGGGTTGCCGGCCGCGGCCGCGCTGAACTCCACGAACGTGCCCATGCGACCGGACGCGTCGACGGGGTGCCGGACGACCACGGGCGCCTGCTCCGCGACGAGGAGCCTGGCCACGTCGGTGGTCACCGAGCCCGACGCGTTCGTGAAGACCGCGCGGTACTGCGTCCCCGCGTTCGTCGCCGAGGCGACGACCTCGAGCGACGTCCGTGTCGCCCCCGGCACGTCACGCCACGTCGTCCCCTGGCGCACCTGCCAGCGGACCTCCGGCGCCGGCGCACCGGACGCCGCGGCCGTGAAGGTCGCGGTCCCGCCGATGCCGACGGTGACGTCGGTGGGCTGCGTCGTGACGACCGGGGCCACCGCGGCGACCGCCCCGTCGCGCTGGTCGGCGGCGAAGGACGCCACCCACGAGAGCGACGAGTTCCAGTTGACCGTGATCTCGTTGGAGGCCCAGGAGCTGATCTCGTCGAGGTAGCACGTCGCCGGTGCGCAGTCCTCCGGGAGGGTCGCCTGCATCGTCGGGTCCCAGGTGCTGCGGATGGAGTTCGGCCCACCCGCCAGCGAGCCCTTCGGCGGGTTGGGCAGGGACGGGTCGAGCTGGTGGGCGAACCAGCGTGAGTGCTGGTTCTGCGAGGACACCGTGCCCCAGCCCGTCACGTACGACAGGTTGAGGGCGTTGCGCCCGAACAGGTAGTCCAGCCCCTCGAGGGCGCCCTGCAGGTACTTCTCGTCGCCCGTGAGGTCGTACGCCGTGGCGACGACCACGAGGACGTTCGTGACCGAGGAGTTCGAGCCCCAGTCGTAGACGCCGTCCGTGGGCGAGTAGACCGACCCCCACGGCTGCTCGGCCTGCGCGGCCAGGTACGCGTCGGCGGCGGCCACGACGGACGCCCGCACGTCGTCCCGGTCCGGCAGCCCGTTGGGCACCGTGGCCAGGGTGAGCCGGCCGAGTGCTGCCGTCCCGCCCCAGAAGAACCCACCGGGGGCGAACACGTCGCCCGTGTGGTGCGGGCTGGCCGTGACGTCCGCCGCGTACCGGTCCTCACCGGTCGTGACGTACAGCTCCGCAGCCGCCCAGTAGAACTCGTCGGTGACGTCGGAGTCGTCGTAGGGGCCACCGCCGTCGGCGCCGGCGGCCCCCGGCGCGTAGACGTCGGGGTGCGCGAGCGCCGCCTCGTACGTGCTGCGCGCGGTCGCCAGGAGCGTCGCGGAGAACTCCGGGTCGAGCTCGGCGTACAGCCGGGCGCCCTGCGCCGCGACCGCCGCGAGGTTGAGCGTCGCCGCCGTCGACGGCCGGTGCAGCGAGCGCGGCTGCGGGTCGTCCGCCGGCGCCAGCGGCAGGCCGGTCCAGCCCTCGTCGTGGATCTTGTGGTGGACCATGCCGGCGTACTCGCCGGACGGCGCGACCATCTTCAGCATCCACTCGAGCTCCCAGCGCGCCTCGTCCAGCACGTCGGGCACGCCGTTGCCGTGCTCGGGCAGGTCGAGCGTCCCGTCGTCGAGCGCGCCGGCACGGGCACCGGGGGTCGTCAGCGTGCGCTCGTACGTCGAGAGCAGCTGGGCGACCGCGATGCCGCCGTTGACGACGTACTTGCCGTGGTCGCCGGCGTCGTACCAGCCGCCGGAGACGTCGAGCGTGTAGTCGCAGGTCCAGCCCTGGTAGTAGTCGCGCGGACCGATGCAGGGCACGGCCGTGTCGCCCTGGTTCGGCGCCACGCCCACGTGCCCGGCCTCCCGGGCGTACTCCTCGCCGACGATCGAGGCCTCGATGTCGATGCCGGACCGCGCGAGGTAGAAGTAGTTCAGCGCGTCGTAGCGCAGCTGGGCGTAGAGGTCCTTCGCGATGGCGAAGGGGTGGCTCGTCTCGCCGTCGGCCACCAGCGTCAGGCCCGTCCCGACGCCGGTCACGTCGGAGAAGTCGATCACGTGGACGTTCTCCCCCGACGACGCGTCCGCGCCGATCGGCTGCGACTCGCCCTGGGCGACCTCCTCGCCGGTGGCGTCGAGCAGCGTCCAGGTGACCGCGTCCGTGGCGTCGGTGACGAGCGTCGCGCGCTTGACGGCCTGGGGCAGGTAGCCGACCTGGTTGACGCGGACCCGCGGGCCGGTGTCCGGCTCGTAGGGGGGCGGCGGGGTGGCGGACGTGCTCAACGAGACCTCCGAGAGGCAGAACGTGTACGGCGCCGCCTTGCCGAGGTGGATCGCGACCTGGCCGGCCGCATCACCGTCGGCGGGGAACGTCAGCCCCGCGGTGAAGGGATACGACAGTGTGGTGCGCTCCTCGGACAGCGGAGCCGCGGACTGCTCGAACGCCGTGCGGTACGCACCTCCGCCCTCACCGACGATGACGCGCACCGGCGTGGCCGGGTCCGTGCGCCCGGTGAGCGTGAGGACGTAGCTCTCGCCCTCCTCGATCGGCAGCCCGGTGAACGACAGGCCGGCGTCCCACGGGTTGGCGTTGCCCCCGGGGACCTCGACGCACATCTCCCCGTCGGCGAACGTCGGGTCGCTCGTGCCGTACAGGCCCCAGGGGCCCAGGTCCTCGGCGAAGGACGTGTGCGGCAGCAGCTCGCTGTCGCTGGTCAGCGACACGTCGTCGAGGCAGAAGGTCCAGGCCTCGTCGGTGAACCCGCCCAGCTGGAACGCGATCTGACCCTCGGGGTCCCCGTCACCCGGCGTGGCCGGGTACGACGCCGTGGCGACGAACGTCTCCTCGACGGCGGTGGGCTCGGACGTGAGCGCGGGGCTCGTGTCCAGGACCGTCCCGTACGGGTCGCCGTTCTGCCCGACCAGCGCGCGGATCGTGACGTCCGCCGACGCCGACGCGGTGTACGCGAAGGTGTACGTCGCGCCCTCCTCGACCGCCACGCCGTTGAGCACGACGCCCACGCCGTACTGCGCGGAGTCGGCCGGCACGTCGACGCACAGCGCACCGCTGCTCGTGTCGACCTGGCCGTCGGTGCCGTAGGCGATCCACGCGCCGGGCCCGTCGTCGAACCCGTCGTCGACCGCGGCGGCGGGCAGCAGCCCGGCTGCCGCGAGGACGCCGATGCCCGTGATGGCTGTCGCCGCGCGCAGCGCGCGCCGTGTCGTTCGAGGAACCACGTCGTCTCCCCAGATCTCGGAAGCGCTCCCACACCTCGGCGTGCTGGGCGCTCGTCCTGCGCGCGACAGGTTACGGGCGAAGCGGGCGAACCGGAAGCGCGACCGGCGGTCGTCTCCGGCCGAAACGTTTTGCCCCTGCGCGGCCCTCGCGCCGCGCTCAGGAGGCGGGGGCGAACACGACGACGGGCCGCAGCCGCCCGCCCCGGCGCTCCACGACGGCGACGAGATCGCCGTCCGGGCCCAGTGCCGCGACGGGCCCCTCGGGCTCGTCGGCCACGTCGATCCCCTGCCCGTAGGACAGCGCCCGGGCGTCGCGCTCGTCCAGCTCACGGACGGGCAGCACGCCGCGCGCCGCCGCCCCCGACGGCAGGACGGTGAGCGCCTCGTCGTCCGGGGTGGCCGCGAGCTCGTCGAGCGTGCGTGCCGCGTCCAGCCCGAACCCGCCCACGCGCGTGCGCCGCAGGGCGGTGAGGTGCCCGCCCACGCCGAGCGCCGACCCCAGGTCCCGCGCGAGGGCGCGGACGTACGTGCCGGACGAGCACGTGACCTGCACGTCGACGTCGAGCACCGTGACGTCCCCGACCTGCGCGGGACGGACGTCGAGCACGTCGAACCGCGCGACGTGCACGGGTCGCGCCGCCAGCGCCACGTCCTCGCCGGCCCGCACGCGCGCGTAGGCCCGCTGCCCGTCCACCTTGATGGCCGAGACCGCGCTCGGCACCTGCAGGATGTCCCCGGTGAGCGCCGCGACGGGCGCGACGAGGTCGTCGCGCGTCAGGTGGGAGGCGTCGACCGCGGCGACCAGCTCACCCTCGGCGTCGTCAGTGGTCGTGACGACGCCCAGCCGGACGGTGGCGGCGTAGTCCTTGTCCGCGCCCGTGACGTAGGTCAGCAGACGCGTCGCGCGACCGATCCCGAGGACGAGGACGCCCGTCGCCATCGGGTCGAGCGTCCCGGCGTGCCCCACCTTGCGGGTGGAGGCCAGCCGCCGGACCCGCGCGACGACGTCGTGGCTCGTCCAGCCGGCGGGCTTGTCGACGACGAGCAGCCCGTCGGCCGCCGTGGGGCGCCGCGGTCCCTGCGCAGGACGGTCACCCGCTCCCCGGACCGGCCGGCTCATGCGGGCACCGTGACGTGGTCGAGACGAGGGGCGGGCACGGGCCCAGGCTATCGGGGCGCGCCGTGGCCCGACGCCCACGTCGCGTCGGTGACGACGCGAGGCAGGCGGACGCACGACGGGCTCCTGAGCCAGGACCCGTGGGTCGTGGCGCAGGAGCCCGTCATGCGTCGTCGTACGGTCAGTCCGCGGCGACCTCGTCCTCGTCGGGACGACGGTACGGGTCGGACTCGCCGGCGTACCGCGCGGACGCGGCCAGCCGCGCCACCTCGGCGTCCCGCCGGGCGGCCTCGGACAGCGCCTCCTCGAGGTGCGCCGCCGTCTCCGGCACCGCGTCGAGGTGGAAGGCCAGCGTCGGCGTCAGACGGATGCCCGTCTGCTTGCCGACCTCCGACCGGATGAGGCCCTTGGCGCTCTCGAGCGCCTTCGCGGACCCCTCGCGGGCCTCGGCGTCACCGAGGACCGTGTAGTACACGTCCGCGTGCTGCAGGTCGCCGGTGACACGCACGTCGGTCACCGTCACGAACCCGAGGCGCGGGTCCTTGACCCGCGTGTCGATCATCTGCGCGACCACCTGCTGGACCCGCTCGGCCAGCTTGCGCGCCCGCCCTGTGTCGGCCATGGTCCTGCCTTTCTTAGCCCCACCCACCCTGGGCGGATGTCTGAGAACTGACGAGGGTGGCCGCAGGGAGCGGCGGGCGGGCCGTGGTGGTCCTGGCACGGGCCGCCAGGCCCGCGGTAGGCCCGCCCCGCCGCTCCCGGAGGCCGCCCGGGGGTGAGCCGTATCGACTCACCCCCGAGCACCGAGCATCACGCCCGCGGCTTCTCCCGCATCTCGAAGGTCTCGATGACGTCCTCGAGCTGCAGGTCGTTGAACGACCCGAGACCGATACCGCACTCGTAGCCCTCGCGGACCTCGGTCGCGTCGTCCTTGAACCGCTTGAGCGACTCGATCGTGAGGTTGTCCCCGATGATCTTGCCCTTGCGGAGCACGCGCGCCTTGGTGTTGCGGCGGATCTCGCCGGAGCGCACGATGCACCCCGCGATGTTGCCGAACTTCGAGGAGCGGAAGATCTCGCGGACCTCGGCGCTGCCGAGCTGCGCCTCCTCGTACTCCGGCTTGAGCATGCCCTTGAGGGCAGCCTCGACGTCGTCGATCGCCTGGTAGATGACCGAGTAGAAGCGCACGTCGACGCCCTCGCGGTCCGCCAGCTCCTCGACACGCGGCGCCAGCTTCACGTTGAAGCCGATGATGATCGCGTTGTCGACCGTGGCCAGGTTGACGTCGTTCTGCGTGATGGCACCCACACCGCGGTGGATGACGCGCAGGTCGACCTCGTCCCCGACGTCGATCTTGAGCAGCGCGTCCTCGAGTGCCTCGACGGCACCGGACACGTCGCCCTTGAGGACCAGGTTGAGGGTCTCGACCTTGCCCTGCTGCAGCGCCTGCGTGAAGTCCTCGAGGCTGATGCGCTTGCGACGCTTGGCCAGGAGGGCGGCACGCTCGGCCGACTCGCGCTTCTCGGCGATCTGACGCGCGGTGCGCTCGTCGGGCGCCACGAGGAACGTGTCGCCCGCGCGGGGCACCGAGGACAGACCGAGCACCTGCACGGGGCGGGCCGGGCCCGCCTCGGTGAGGTTCTCGCCGTGCTCGTCGAGCATGGCGCGGACACGGCCGTGCGCCGTGCCGGCGACGATCGCGTCACCGACGTGCAGCGAACCGGACTGGACCAGCACCGTGGCGACCGCACCGCGGCCCTTGTCGAGGTTGGCCTCGATCGCGACGCCGCGCGCGTCCTTGTCCGGGTTGGCGCGCAGGTCGAGGGCCGCGTCCGCGGTGAGCAGGACGGCCTCGAGCAGCTGGTCGATGCCCTGGCGCTGCTTGGCGGAGACGTCGACGAACATCGTGTCGCCGCCGTACTCCTCGGCCACCAGGTTGTACTCGGTGAGCTGCTGGCGGATCTTGTCGGGGTTGGCCCCCTCCTTGTCCACCTTGTTGACCGCGACGACGATCGGCACGTTGGCCGACTGCGCGTGGTTGAGCGCCTCGATCGTCTGGGGCATCACGCCGTCGTCCGCCGCGACCACGAGGATCGCGATGTCGGTGACCTGGGCACCACGGGCACGCATGGCGGTGAACGCCTCGTGACCCGGGGTGTCGATGAACGTGATGGCCCGCTCGACGCCCTCGTGCTCGGCGCGCACCTGGTACGCACCGATGTGCTGGGTGATGCCGCCGGCCTCGCCCGCGACGACGTCCGTGGACCGGATGGCGTCGAGGAGCTTGGTCTTGCCGTGGTCGACGTGACCCATGACGGTGACGACCGGGGGCCGCGCCTCCAGGACCTCGTCGCCCTCGGCCTCGAGCTCGGCCTCCAGGTCGATGTCGAAGGCCCCGAGCAGCTCGCGGTCCTCCTCCTCGGCCGAGACCATCTCGATGACGTAGCCGAGCTCCGACGCGAGCGCACCGAAGGTGTCCTCGTCGAGCGACTGCGTCGCCGTCGCCATCTCACCGAGGTGGAACAGCACGGTGACGAGCGATGCCGGGTTGGCGTCGATCTTGTCGGCGAAGTCGTTCAGCGACGAGCCGTGACGCAGACGCACGACCGTCTTGCCGTTGCCGCGAGGGACGGACACGCCGCCCAGCGACGGCGCCTGCATCTGCTCGAACTCCTGGCGCTTCGCCCGCTTGGACTTGCGCCCACGGACGGGGCGACCTCCTGCGCGACCGAACGCACCCTGGGTGGACCCGCGCCCGGCACCGCCGGGACGACCGCCACCACCCGGACGACCGGCGAACCCGCCGCCGCCACCGGGGGCGCCGCCACCGGGACGAGCGCCGTAGCCGCCGCCACCGCCGGGA
>JAEWEJ010000363.1 GCA_023389455.1 Actinomycetes bacterium
TGACGGCCATCGCGCCCTCGCCCACGGCGGACGCGACGCGCTTGGCGGACTCGGCGCGCACGTCGCCGGCCGCGAACACCCCCGGGACGCTCGTCTCGAGGTGGTAGGGCGGGCGGTCCAGCGGCCACCCGGCCGGTGGGCGCCCCTCGGTCAGCAGGTCGGGGCCCGAGCGGACGAACCCGCGCGGGTCACGCTCGACGGTCCCGTCGAGCCAGTCGGTCAGCGGGGCGGCGCCGATGAACACGAACAGCCACCCGGTGTCCACGGTGTCCTTGTCGCCCGTCACGGCGCTGCGCAGCACGACCTGCTCGAGGTGCTCGCCGCCGATCGCCTCGACCACCTCCGTGCCGGTCCGCACGCGGATGCGCGGGTGCGCCTCGACCTGCTCGACGAGGTAGTGCGACATCGACCGGCGCAGGTCGTCCGCGCGGACCACCAGGGTCACCGAGCGGGCGTCGCGGGCCAGGTACATCGCGGCCTGCCCGGCGGAGTTGGCGCCGCCGACCACGTAGACGTCCTGGTCGCGGCACGCCGGGGCCTCCGTCATCGCCGACCCGTAGAACACCCCGCGCCCCGTGAGGGTGCCGAGGCCCGGGCCGGCGAGCTCCTTGTAGGACACGCCGTTGGACAGGATCACGCAGTGCGCCGCGAGCGTGCTGCCGTCGGCGAACCGCACGGCCCGCGCGGACCCCTTGACGTCGAGCCCGCACACGTCGCGCGTCATGACGATCTCGGCGCCGAACCGCTGCGCCTGGCGCCGCGCGCGGTCGGTGAGCTGCGCCCCCGAGACGCCGTCGGGGAAGCCCAGGTAGTTCTCGATGCGCGAGCTCTGCCCGGCCTGCCCGCCCGTGGCGGTGCGCTCGACGAGCGCCGTCCGCAGGCCCTCCGACGCGCCGTACAGCGCGGCGCTGAGCCCCGCGGGGCCGCCCCCGACGACCACCAGGTCGTAGAAGTCCTCCGCCGGCTGCACCTCGAGGCCCACCCGCGACGCGATCGTCGCGTCGTCCGGCTCCACCAGGACGTCGCCGTCCGACGTGACGACGACCGGCAGGCGCGCGTCGTCGACGCCCGCGGCCTCCAGCAGACGTGCGCCCTCGGCCGAGTCGGAGGCGAACCACCGGTACGGCACCTGGTTGCGCGCCAGGAACTCGCGCACCTGCGACGAGCGCGCCGACCAGCGGTGGCCCACGACCTTGGGGCCGTGCACCGTGGACGGCGCCGCGGCCCGCCACGCGTCGAGCTGGGCGTCGAGCACCGGGTACAGCTTCTCCTCCGGCGGGTCCCACGGCTTGAGCAGGTAGTGGTCGAGGTCCACGACGTTGACGGCGTCGATCGCCGCGTCCGTGTCCGCGTACGCCGTCAGCAGCACGCGCCGCGCGGCGGGGAACAGGTCCATCGCCTGCTCGAGGAACTCGATGCCGCTCATGCCCGGCATGCGGTGGTCGGCCAGCAGCACCGCCACCTGCTCGCCCCGCAGCTTCAGCTCCCGGCACACGTCCAGCGCCTCGGCGCCGGACTCGGCCCGCACGATCCGGTACTCCTGCCCGTACCGGCGGCGCAGGTCCCGCGCGACGGCGCGCGACACCGCGGCGTCGTCGTCGACGGTGACGAGGGCGGGACGGGCTGCTGCGTCTGGTGGCACACGGACCTCCGTGCCGGGGCGGTCTCGACGGCCATAGTCTGCGCCCGGGAACGGGTGGTGTCACCCGTTTCGTCCGGACGGGTTCTCGTCACGGGGACCGGACGACGAAGGCCCGGCACCGGAGCTCGCAGTCGCCATCGAGGCGCTCCTCGCCGAAGGCGATGAGGCCACACCGCGCGCCGACGCAGTGTTCAGCCTTCCGCAGGCGTCCGAGGACGTCATGCACGCGCCACCGCTGCTCAGCTCTGACTGAAAGACAGCCCCACCAGCGTCCGCTCGTAGGCGGTGCTGACCTTCGCGTCGACGAAGCGCCATCCCGTCACCGCCTCGACGACCTGCCGCACCACGGTGCAGACCCGTCTGGTGCTGTCGAAGTCGGCGTCCGGCTCGGCGACGTCGACGTTCCAGAAGATCTGCTCCTGCCAGAACGCCAGCGCGCAGTACCCCCCGGCCCCGACCTGCACCTGCGGGTACTGCACGCCGCTCTCGTCGTCGATGCTCTCCTCGACTCCCGCCTCGAGCCCCTCGACGGTCAGGCCCGCGACGACCTCCTGGACCCAGCGGCCGGCGTCCGGTGAGGGTCGGCAGTCGACCGACGTCGTCAGGTGGCCGTCGGCGGTGAACGACGCCTCGAACCGCACCCCGACCCACGACATCGCACTGACGTCCCCGGCGAGCTGGGCGCGGCCGCGTGCGAGCCTCTCGCGCAGCCACGCCGGCTGGTGCTCGACGTCGCGGGGGAACATCTTCAGGTCCTCGACGTACGTCGCGTCGCCGGGCGCCAACGCCCACGACGGTTCGGCGTCGTAGTTGAAGCGGGTCGCCGTACGGCCGTCGGCGGTGATCTCGAGCTCCATGCTGAACCACGTGCCCGCGCCGGGCACGTACATGACCCGACGCAGCGCGAACAGGAGGTCAATGGTGTCGTCCGGCGGGAAGTCCTTCAGTTCCTGATCGCCCGTCACGAGGAACAGGGCGTCCTCGGCGGACGTGGTCAGCGCACGGAAGTGCAGCACGGCGCGGTCCCACGGCTGCGGGACCTCGGCCAGTACCAGCTGAGCTATCTCGTTGACCAGACGCGCCCGCTCCGGGAGCGGGTTCTGCGGGTCGTGCTCATCTGGGGACATTGCTGAACACCCTTCGTTCGCGGGTACCGTCCACCGTCCATCGCACGGTCACCCGCGTCGGAACACGCGTCCGCCCGCCCTGCGCATGGTCGCTGTGTCGGTAGCGCCCCACCCGGCGGCTGCCCGTCGTCCGTGCCAGTCCTGCGAGGCAGCGCTGCGACGCGGGCGTGACCTCCTGGGAGGCGTCGTCGACACCGACACCCTGGGACGCGGCGCTCGCGCCACGGCGGTCCCCACAGCGGGCATGACCTGATGCGCTAGACGGAAGGAAGCGACGCCAGTGCCGCAGCAGCGGAGCTGTAGCCCTCGTCTGCGAACGGACGCAGAAGGACGTCGACATGCTGCGCGGCGAGCTCGCCGCAGGCAGCGATCGCCTTGGCTGCGGCGGAGATCGCCACCTTGACCGTCCCAAGAGCGAACGGGTCGTCGAAGTCGTCACGTGAGCGGCCCAGCGAGCCGTACGCCTGCGCCGCCGACGAGTCCACGGCCGCCAGTACCGCTGCGGGCCACCTCACGTCCGACAGAGACCGCACGGCCGGACGCTGTCCAGGGACATCAGCGTTGTGCGCCAGCCGTGACCAGTCCGTAGGGCGGGAGCGCACCTCGTCGAGGAACTGCTCGACCAGTTCCCCGTTCGCGCCGTACCTGTGCGTCACCGTGACCTGCACCTCCTCAGACTGCGACCGTCACTGTGTCGGTCAACCGTAGACGCACACTCATCCGAAGGTCGCCCCAGTACCGCGGGTCCACACCCGATGCACGCAGGGCGTCCCTCACGTCGAGCCGCACGTCATCGGCCCGGGTCCGCCACTGAGAACCGAGAGACCTGTTCACACCGCTGTCGCCCATGCCGGTGATCTGGTCCGGGTTCCCTCCTGCGCGCTGATCCGGGCCGTGCAGGGGCTCCTGTCCGCGCAGCTGCGCCTTGGCCTGCTCAATCGCATCGACTGGCGAGAGTCCGCGCTCCTCGACCAGACGGCACCCGGCGGCTCGTGCGTCGCGGGCGCGGTACCCGCCCGGCCGCTCGTTGAGGTCCCGGCGTGTGTCCCAGGGTGTGTCCCCGGCTGTGTCGGGGCGTGGTCGCGGCGCGGGGACGGGGCGGCTGGTCGCCCGCCGTCGCCGGGGGCGCCGGCACTCTCGGGACAGCGCGCACCGGGCGCCGACTCCCCGTCGCACCTGGGACGACGCACCTGGTCGCGGGACGACGAAGGCCCAGCACCGTCGCGGTGCTGGGCCTTCGTCACTGCTGCGCGCCCGAAGGGACTCGAACCCCCAACCTTCTGATCCGTAGTCAGATGCTCTATCCATTGAGCTACGGGCGCACGGCCCTCGCGGGCCGACCAGAACGATACAGCCAGAGCGCGCCGGACCCAAACCGCGGCACTGCGGCGTAGGCCACACCCCGGTACCGGCGGGCGCAAGCACGGGTCGGCGGGCCCCGTGCGGGCGGTGCGTCACCCGCGCACGCTCGGCCGACCGGGTGGCGTGTCATGGTCCGGCTGCGGACAAGTGCTGGCGTGTGTCACGGTGACCGCCCGCCACGGGCCGACGACGTCCCCACGCGGTCACGCACCCGAGAGAGGAGAGACCGTGACCGGTCGTCGAGACCGCGCGACCCTGCCCGCCTGCCCGGCCGCCGCGCCGCTGCGGGGTGGCGCGCCGTGAGCGCCGCCGACGTGCGCGACGCCCTGGACGGCTGGGCGTGCCGGCTCGTCGGGCTCGGCGCGGTCGTCGTGACCCGGCTGCGCCCGGGCCTGACGGCGGCCGAGGCGCACGCGGTCGCGCAGCGCCACGGCTACGTGCTGACGGACGAGGTCGCCGCCCTGTGGACCTGGCGCGACGGCGTGGCAGCCCGTCCGGGGCAGCCCCCGGCGCACCTGGCGCCCGGGCAGGAGTTCGCGTCGCTGGACGACAGCCTGCGCCGCTCCCGGGAGTACCTGGAGGCGTCGCGCGCCGAGGTCCGGGACGGGCACCGGCACCCCGTGACGTGGCAGCCGCACTGGGTGGTCGCCGTGCACGGGCACGCGCTGCCGCTCGTGCTCGACGGGTCGTCGCCCGGCCCCGACTCGTTCCGGCACGACGAGCAGGGCAACCCGCTGGTCGTGGCGCACTCGACGCTCCCGCAGCGCATCGCACGCTGGCACGAGATGCTCGACACCGGCACGTGGCGCGTCGCGGCGGACGGCACGTGGGACGTCGACCTGACGCACCTCCCGGACAGTGCGCACACCCCGCGCACCGACCTCACCTGACGCCGCCCGGCGGGAAAGGTGTGCGCGGCCGGGCGGTCCGTGCACCAGGCTCGGCGCATGAGCGACACCGTGCTGCGCGTCCGGTTCCCCGTCGACGACGTCGTCCTGAGCCGGCTGCACGCCGCCGCGTTCGGCGGGCCGCCGGCGGGGGCGGCGCAGCCCTGGGCGGCCCGCCTCGACCGCCACGCGGTGACCTGGGTGGGGGCGTTCGCCGGCGACGAGCTCGTCGGGTTCGTCCACGCCTGCGGCGACGGCGGCGCCCACGCGTTCGTGCTGGACACGATGGTCCACCCCGCGCACCGGCGCCGGGGCACGGGACGCCGGCTCGTCGAGCGCCTCGTCGTCGAGGTGCGCGCCGCCGGGTGCACGTGGCTGCACGTGGACTTCGAGCCGCACCTCGACGGCCTCTACCGGGCGTGCGGGTTCCGGCCGACGACGGCCGGTGTCCTGCCGCTGTGACCCGGGGTCCCGCACGCCCGGAGGTCGACCGCCCGGGTCAGCCGCCCGGCCGCAGCTGCGCCGCCGGGACGATCTCGGCAGCCTGCGAGCTGCTCGACCAGCGCAGCTGGATGATCGCGCGCACACCCTGCTCGTAGTACTCCAGCCGGATGGGCACCGCCTGGCCGACGGTCAGCGCGATCCGTCCGGTGTCGACCCGCGACGAGTGGGCGTTCCACTGGTCGATCACGAGCGTCCCGTCGACCCAGAGCCGGACACCGTCGTCGCTCGTCGTCGAGAACGTGTACGTCTCGGAGTGGCGCGGCACGACCGAGCCGGTCCACCGCACCGAGAACGTGTCGGTCCCGAAGTCCGCGACAGGCGCCCCCCTGCCCCAGTCGAAGGCCACGGTCGGGTCGACGCGTGTGACGCTCCGCCCCGTGAGGTCCGCGTTGTCGAAGTACGTGCCCCGCAGTCCGCGTTGCGACAGCGACGCCGTCAGGGTCGTCGCGCTCGCGGGGGTGGTCCACGTGCGCGTCGCCGCTGTCGAGCCGTCGGACCACCTGTCGAACACGTAGGGCACGCCCTGCGCGTCGGCCTGCGTCGGCACCGCGAGCTGCAGCCCGTAGCCCACCCACGAGGTCACGGTCGTCGGTCCGGTGACCGTCGCGCCGTTGACCGTCAGCGTGCGACCGGCGGGTGAGGTGCCGAGCGTGACGGCGACCTTGCGCGGCTGGAGGTCGCGCGTCACCGTCGTCACGACGCCCTGGGAGTCGGTCGCCGTCAGGATGACCCGCAGGTAGCTGTTGGCAGCCGCGGCGAGGTCCTCGGGACCGGGCGCCGTGAAGGTCGTGGCGGCCCCGGCGACCGGGCCGAGGAACGGGTGGGTGTGCTGGTCGTGGACCCGCAGGACGGTCCAGCTCAGGCGCGAGCCCGCCAGGGTGCCGTCCTGCGCGTCCGTCGCCGTTCCCGACAGCCGGATCGTCTCACCCACCGTGAACGTCACCCCCTCTCCCGGTGAGGTGATCGTCGCGACCGGCGCGGTGTTGCCCGAGCTGATCCGGACGGTGACCGGCGCCGACGTCGCGCCGGCCGGGTCGCGGACACGGAGCGTCGCGGTCCACGTCCCGGCGGCGTACGTGTGCTGGACGGTGGGGGACGTCGTGGTCGCGTCCGGCGTGCCGTCACCGAAGGTCCACAGGTAGGTCAGCGCACCACCGTCGGGGTCGCTGCTGCCGGACCCGTCGAGCGTCGTGACGAGCGGGGCCGCACCGGTCGCGGGGGACGCGGTGACCACCGCCGTCGGCGGCCGGTTCGCACCGGCCGTGTACGCGATGCGCCGGATCTCGCCGCCGTTCGCGTACGTCGTGTAGTACAGCGCCTGGCTCCCGGCGTGCGGCCCGAACTCGAGGTGGACGGCCCCGCCGAGACCCGAGGCCAGGGTCGTCTGCACACCGCCCGACAGCATCATGATCCGGCCGCACACGTAGTCCGCGAACAGGTACGCGGTGTCGTACGCCGCGGGCCACACGCCGTTCGGCACGAACGCCCCGCCGGTGATCGAGCCGCAGCCGGCGGAGCGGTTGTAGGCGTGGACCGGGTCGGTCATGCCGGCGGGAAGCGCGCCGCCGCAGCTCGCCGCCGAGCCCGTCTGCGCGCAGGGCCCCTCACGCACCGGCCAGCCGTAGTCGGCGCCGGCGGTCCCGAGGTCGATCTCCTCCCACGCGTTCTGACCGACGTCGTTGACGTGGAACACGGTGCCCGCCGCGTCGGGGTCGAACGCGAAGCGGAAAGGGTTGCGCAGGCCCCACGCGAACGTCTCCCGGCAGATGGTCCCAGCGGGAGCCGGGGCGAGCCGGCAGCTCGCGGTCCCGGCCCCCGTGAACGGGTTGCCGGGGGCCGGGGCGCCCGTCGTCCGGTCGACGCGCAGCACCTTGCCGTTGAGGGTGTGACGATCGCGCGACGCGTCGTTGTTGCCGGCGCAGCCGCTGTCTCCCGCGTAGTCGCAGCTGCTGTCGCCCGTCGTGACGTAGAGGTAGCCGTCCTTGCCCACGTGCACGTCCCCGGCGTTGTGGTTGCCCTCCGAGGAGTAGATGCCGTCGAGCAGGATGGTCTCGCTCGCCGGGTCGACGGTGTTGTCGTCGCGGAGCACGAAGCGCGAGACGCGGTTGGTCGGCGCGCCCGCCGGGTTGGCACCCTGGCTCGTCGGGCACGCGGCGCTCGTACCGCGCGCCGTGTAGAACAGGTAGATCGCGCGCGTCGCGGGGTCGGGGTCGACAGCGACCCCGAGCAGACCCCGCTCCGCGTTGGTGCACAGCCGGCCTGCGAGGTCGAGCGCCGGGGTGGCGAGCAGCGCGCCGTCAGCGGTGCGGACGCGCAGCCGCCCGGCCTGCTGCGTGATGAGCATGCGCCCGTCCGCCGTGAACGCGATGGCCGTCGGGCTGGCGACGTTCGCGACCAGCGCGTCCGTGAACCCCGAGGGCACCGTCGCTGCCACCGCCGGCGGTGGCAGCGCTACCGTCATGCCCGCTGCGAGCAGCGCCCCCGCCACGACCTGCCCGACCCCACGCGTGCGACGCATCGAGGCCCCCCATCCTCGTCGGTGCCCTGCGTGGGTCAGAGCATGCCCGCAGGAGCGATACGGACGCAACGGATGAAAGGGACGCACGGTGCGGAACCGCGCGGCCGACCCGGAGGTTCTGCACGTCCGCACCCCCGCGCACGGTCAGCGCCCGGCCTCCGATCCGGCCTCAGGTTCGCGAGCACCACCCGGGCGATCGGGGTCGAGCCGTGGGCCACCTCGAGGATCTGCCCGTCACCGGGACGGCACCTGCGCCCCGGACGACGGACGCCCGGATCTGCTCGTCGCAGATCCGGGCGTCCTCGATGTCCGGGGACATCACGTGCGGAGACGGTGGGATTTGAACCCACGGAAGGGTTGACCCCTTCACGGCCTTAGCAGGGCCGCGCACTAGACCTGGCTATGCGACGTCTCCAAGACGAGCACACGTTACCGGTAGGGCGTCGTCCGACCAAAGCGAGGGTGCGGCCGGGCCGCGGCGCAGGCCGGACGGTCAGTGCTCGAAGCCCCACTCGCGGTCCGTGACCATCCGCGCGACGGCCAGCCCGACCGCCAGCGCGGTGACCACCAGGGCGGCCGAGACGCCGTACGTGAGCGCCTCCGCGACGTCACCGTTGCTGAGGTAGTACACGGCCCGGTAGGCCGGCACGCCGGGGACCATGATCGTCACGGCCGGCACGTACACCGTGATGCGCGGGATGTTCAGCCGCGGGGCGATCCACGCGGCGAGCAGCCCGACGAGGAACGCGGCGACGGCGGCCGCGGCCTGCGGCGGCCAGTCCAGCAGCCCGACGGCCTCGATGCGCAGCAGGTTGGGCAGCGCCGCGACGCCCGCCGCGACCAGGGCCATCCGCCACGGGCTGTTGAACATCAGCGCGAACCCGAGCACGCCGACGAACGACGCGAGCAGGCGCAGCAGCGTCATCATGCCCGGGTCCAGCGCGAGCTCCCGCGGCGGGTCGGGGCTCAGCCCGACGACGATCGACACGGCCCACAGCGCGAACGCCGCCGAGACGAAGATCATCAGGGCCCACGTCAGCCGGGCGACGCCCGCCGAGAAGTCGAGCTTGGCCAGGTCGAGCGCACCGGTGACGAGTGGGAACCCCGGCACCAGGAACAGCGCCGCGGCCACGTAGCCCGCCTCGTGCACGCCGCCGGTGACACCCAGCAGGTGCAGCGCCTGCACGAACCCCAGGTACGACAGGCTGGCCAGGGTCGCCGCGAGCATCGTGACGCCGAACTGGTTGAAGCCGCGGTGCAGCATGACGCGCCGCAGGCCCTGGCCCAGTCCCGCACCGACGAACGCCCCGACGACCTCGACCGCGCCGCCGTTGTTGAGGAACGCGAACGCCGCACAGGCCACGGCCGCCCACAGGGCGTTGAGCACCACCGGGTAGAGCGGCGGCTTGCCCGCGATCCGGTCGATCTGCTCCGTGAGGTCCTCGACGGTGACGGGCGCCCGCGCCTCGACCCGCTGGGCCAGCAGCTCGAGCTCGGCCAGGCGGTCGGTGTTGACGCCGACCGTGCGGACCTCGGTGACCTCGGTGCGGAACGACCGCCCGCGGTGGGACGTCGTCGTGATCTCGGTGAGCGTGACGTGCGCGTGGTGGCGGTCGATCCCCAGCGCGCCCGCGACGCGCGCCATCGACGCCTTCACGCGGTACGAGCCGGTGCCCGACGCGAGGCTGAGCCGCCCCACGCGCAGCACGGCTCCCGAGCGGCGGATCAGCTCGAGCTCGTCGTCGTCCGGTTCGGTGGGCACGGTGCCATCATCGCCGGACGCGCGGCCGACCGGCGGGACGTCCGCCCCGCAGACGCGAGGCGACGCGGGCGTAGGCGCGCACTGCCGCGCGCTCGGGAACGGGGCCCCGGGGCGCCGGCTGCTCCCGGTCGGGGCGTGAGGTCGCGGCGGCGTCGGCGGTCCGATGCTCCTGCTCACGCAGGCGAGGTCAGGGCAGGGCGTCGGCCGCGCGCTGCTCCTGGTCGCGGGCGCGCTCGGCCGCCTTCGCGGCGCGGTCGAGCTCACGCGCCGCCGTCCGGACGGCCTTCTCCTGGT
>JAEWEJ010000366.1 GCA_023389455.1 Actinomycetes bacterium
GTGCCGTGCGCCGCGCGGTGCGCACGGCCGACGTCCCGCTGCCGCTGGGCGCGGCCGCGCAGGTGGCGCAGAGCGCGGACCCCACGCTCGCGACCACGCAGTGGGCCGGGGCGGGCAACTTCACGGCGTGGCTGGCCCGCGCCGTGCCGGACCTCGACGTGTCGACGCGCCCCCCGGGGCACGTGTGGGACCCGCAGCGCTTCGGGGAGGCGGACCTGCCCGGCGCGGTCGCCGACACGGCCCCGAACGAGCTGCAGCGCCAGGTCATCGCCGTCACGGACACGCCAGGACTGAGCCAGGCGCAGTACCGCGTCCTGCTCAAGACCCTGGCGTCGGACGTGGCCGCCCACAAGTTCGACCGCGTCGCCACGTCGCGCCGCGTGCACGAGGCGTGCCAGCAGTCGGGCACGAAGGTCGGCCGCTCGACGGTCAACTTCGTGATCTCCGGGGTCCTGTACTCGGGTCTCTCGCTGGACGAGGACCCCGGCGCGGAGAAGGTCGCCCGCGCCTGGGCCGACAACGTCATCGGCCTGTGCCGTGGCGCGCGCATGGAGCTGACCAACGGGGACGCCGCGGCCATCCGCGCCTGGGTCGGCGGGGGTCTCGTCACGGCCTGAGCACCGCTGCCCCCCGGGACGCGTCCGGCCCGGTCACCGTGCGGTGACCGGGCCGGACGACTGACGGGACGGGACGGGTCAGGCGGCGTACGCGGCGTCGCGCGGCGCCGGCGCGCCGGCCGCCGGGCCGCGGTACGTGCTGGAGCCGAGCCACAGCACGTACACGAAGACGAGGCTGAGGAGCACCAGGCCGACGGTGAAGCCGGTGCCCTGGCCGAACGACTTCGCGAGGTCGTTCATCAGGACGACGGCGACGACGACGTTGACGCCCGGGACCAGCAGGAGCAGGAACCACCAGAGCGGGCGACCGACGACCTGCAGCAGCACGATCGTGTTGTAGACCGGCACGAACGCCGCCCATCCGGGCTGGCCGGCCTTGCGGAAGACGCCCATGAGCCCGAGAGCGCCGACGACGTACCCGACGAGCCCGAGGATGAGGCCGACGACGACGACGGCGGCAGCCGCGGCGGCCTCGGCGTCGGTGAGCGGGGCGGTGAGGAGTGTGATCACGGCGGAACGCTAGCGCCTCGATCGTCCCGCGGTGCCCCGTTCCGTCCCGGATCCGCCCGGGACGTCGCGGTCGCCCCGCTCGAACGGGTCGGCGGCCGGGCGACCGGCCAGGAAACGGGTGACGAGCCCCGCGAGCGTCAGGGGTCGGTCCCGCGGCAGCATGTGCCCCGCCCCGCGCACGACCACCAGCCGGGAGTCCGGCAGCGCGTCGGCCAGCATCCGCGTGTGCTCGGGGCGCACGACGTCGCGCTCGCCCACGACCACGAGGACGGGTGCCCGCACGTGGGTGAGGTCGTCGGCCGTGAGGATCGGGTCGTGCGCCATCAGCGCGAGCTGCTCGGCCAGGCCGTGCAGCCGCGGCACCGCCCGGGCGAGGGCGGCGACCAGCGCGTGGGCGGCGCGGACCTCCAGCAGCGACAGCGCGGTCAGCCCGTGGGGGTGCAGGTTGGCGCCGGCCACGACGACCCGCCGCACCCGGCCCGGGTGACGCACGGCCAGCTCGAGCGCGATGTTGCCGCCGTCGGAGAACCCCAGGACGTCGGCGGGCGGCAGACCCAGCAGGTCGAGGACCTCGGCGACGTCGTCCGCCATCCGCGCGATCCGCAGGGGCCCGAGCCCCCGGGGGCTGCGCCCGTGGGCGCGGGAGTCGATGCCCACGAGCATCCGGCCGACCCCCAGGATGGGGACCATCCTGTCGAAGACGTGGTGGTCCTCGCCGTTGCCGTGCAGCAGGACGAGCGGCTGGCCGGACCCCCGCGCCACCACCCACAGCGGGCCCACGCGCCCGCCCGGTGCCCGCGGGGCGGGCACCGGGCGGGCGGTTGCGCGTGCGTCCTCGCTCACCCTCCCGACACTAGGCGACGGCCGTCGCGGCGCCCGTCGTGCGGTGGGCGGCCAGCGCGGTCGCGACGAGCGCGAACACCACCACGGCAGCGCTGACCAGGCCGTAGGCCGGCAGGTCGACCACGGGCGGGCCGTCGAGCACGCCCGCGCTCACGCCGATCACCGCGGGCACGACCGCCAGCGTGCCGAGGACCCACGCCGTCACCCCGGTGATCGCCGCCTCGACGGTGGTCATGGCCATGAGCTGGCGCCGCGTCGTGCCGGTGCGGTGCAGCAGCGCGAGCTCCTCACGTCGCGCGACCGTGGTCATGGCCAGCGTGCTCGCCGCCCCGACCGCCACGACCCCGAGCAGCAGCAGGAGCAGTGCCGTCCCGACCTCGTTCTCGTCGCCGGCTGCGCTCATGGCGGTGCTGATGTGGGTCTGCGGGTCCGCCGCCGTCGCGCCCAGGGCGGTGATCGCCGCGGTCGTGGTGGGCGCGTCCGCGCCGTCGACGAGGTCGACCAGGAGGGTGTCGGCCACGACCGGGAGCCCGTGCGCCTGCGCCGTCGCCGGGCCAGTGACGACCCCCGCGACGCCCATGCCGCGGGAGAACACCGCGACGACGGTCGCGTCGACCTCGTCACCCCCGAGACGGAGCGTGAGCGTCTCCCCCAGCCCGGCGCCGGACGTGAACGCCGTGTCGCTGCTGACGGCCACGGTGTCCGGGGCGTCGAGGTCGGCGAGCGAGCCCTTCCGGACGTCCGGGTCGAGCGCCGGGGTACCGGCGGGGACGACCCGCAGAGCGGTCGACTCCCAGGCCAGCGCGCCGCCCTCGCTGTCGGTCCGGACCTGCGCCGGGATCGTCGCGAGCGGCACGGCAGCGGCGACGCCGGGCACCTCGCCGACCTGGGCGGTCAGGTCCTGCGGCGCGTCCTGGGCGGGCGTGACCACGAGGTCCGCGCGGACCGCGGCGACGAACTCCTGCTCGGTCGCGGTCGTCAGGGCCTGGTTCACGCTCGTCTGGATGGTCGCGGCGGAGACGACCAGGGCGAGCGGCACGACCACGGTGGTCAGGCGCCGGGAGAAGCCGCGGACGTTGCGCACGGCGAGCACCGTGGCGGGGCGACCACCGTCGGGGTGCAGGCGTGCGACCCGGTCGAAGATCCAGCCGACCAGCACAGGACCGGCGAGCGCGGCCGCGCCGATGAGCAGGAACGCCGACAGCGAGGCCATCGCGCTGCCGGTGGTGCCGGGGATCCACAGCGTCGAGAACGCGACGCCCAGGCCGCCGAGGGTCATCGCCAGGGCCGTCAGGCGGCGACCGGTACCGACCTGACGGTCCTCGACGGCGCTCTGCTGGAGCGCCGCGGTGGGGGCGGTGCGGGCGGCCTCGCGGGCGCCGAGCCGGCCCACGGGCACGGCGGTCACCGCGATGAGCGCGACGGCGACCAGCACGGGCAGCGGCGAGAGCGAGGACGTGAAGTCCGGACCGACCATGCCGCTGCGCACCAGCACCGGGTCGAGGAGGCGCGCTCCGAAGAGACCGGCGAGCGCCCCCAGCGGGGCGGCGACGAGCGAGACCACCCCCACCTCGAGGGTGACGGCGCGCCGCACCTGCGACGGGGTCGCGCCGACGGCACGCAGGAGCGCGAACTCCCGGCGGCGGCTGCGCAGCGCGAGGCTGACGGTGGCCGCGACGACCATCACGACGACGACGATCAGGGTGCCGGCGTAGGACGACGCGAGGGACACGAGCAGCCCTCCGGAGGCGCCGTCCCCGGCGGACTGCAGGTGCATGCCCGACTCGAACAGGACACCGGTGACGGCGAGCACCGCCGCGGCGACGGCCAGGACGACGGCGGTGCCGGCGAAGGCACCGCGGTGGGCGCGGACGCCCGAGGACGCGAGCTGCCACATCGTGCTCACCGGCCCTTCGCGAGGAGGCGGGCGGTGACCTGCTCGGCGGTGGGACGCTCGAGCCGGTCGACGACCAGCCCGTCCGCCAGGACGACCACGCGCTCGGCGGATGCGGCGACCCCCGGGTCGTGCGTCACGACGACGACCGTCTGGCCGAGCTCCTCGGCCGTGTCCCGCAGCACCTGGAGCACCGCGGCCCCGGTCTTCGAGTCCAGCGCGCCGGTCGGCTCGTCGGCGAAGACGACCGCCGGCCGGGTGATCAGCGCGCGGGCGATGGCGACCCGCTGGGCCTGCCCGCCGGACAGCTCGCCCGGCAGCCGGTCCACGAGGTCCGGCACACCGAGGAACGTCAGCAGCGCCGCCTCCCACGCCGGGTCGACCTGGCGACCGGCGAGCAGGAGCGGCAGCCGGACGTTCTCCCGGGCCGTGAGGTGCCCGATGAGGTTGTAGGCCTGGAACACGAAGCCGACGTGCTCGCGGCGGAACCGGGTGAGGTCGTCGGGGCGCATCGCCGTCAGGTCGTGACCGCCGACGACGACCGAGCCGCGGCTGGGGGTGTCGAGGCCCGCGGCGCAGTTCAGCAGCGTGGACTTGCCCGAGCCGGACTGCCCGACGATCGCGGTCACCGACCCGGCGACCAGGTCGAGGGACACGCCGCGCAGCGCGTGGACGGGCTCGCGGGCGGGGTAGGTCTTGTGGACGTCGACGAGGCGCACCGCGGTGCCCGTCGTCTCGGCCGTGGTCGTGGTGGCCATGGTGTGCTCCTGGTGTCGAGGCCGTTGGTGTCGTCCTCGAACCTAGGAACCCGGGCACGTGCTCATCGAGCCTCGGAGGGAGGCCCTGCGAGGGTTCCATCCTTCGACGGAGGCGCCGGTCGGCCACCCGGCCGCCCGACGGCGGACCCCGGCGCCCGGGGCACGACGGGCGACCGGTCGCCGGAATGGTGCGCGGGGCAGCGGGGTTGGGCGTGGGGTGACCGCGATCTCCGTGCTCGACCTCGTGCCCGTCCGCTCCGACCAGACCACCGCCGACGCCCTCGCCGCGACCCTGGCGCTCGCGCGCGTGGCGGACGAGGTCGGTGCGCGCCGGTACTGGCTCGCCGAGCACCACAACATGCCCGCCGTCGCCGCGACGAACGCCCCGCTGCTCATGGCGCTGGTCGCGGCCGCGACGTCCCGCGTGCGGGTCGGGTCGGGCGGCGTGATGCTGCCCAACCACTCGCCGCTGGTCGTCGCGGAGCAGGTCGCGCTGCTGGAGGCGGCGTACCCGGGCCGTGTCGACGTGGGCATCGGCCGCGCGCCGGGCGCCGACCCCGTCACCGGCCACCTGCTGCGGCGCGGGGCGACGGGCGACGGCGTCGACACGTTCGACTCCGACGTCGCGGCCCTCGCGGGGCTGGTGCGGCCGGACGGTGTCGACGTCCGCGTCGGCTCGTCCACGTACGCCCTGCGCGCGACCCCCCGCGCGGTGTCGACCCCGCAGCTGTGGCTGCTGGGGTCCTCGACGTACTCGGCGCAGCTCGCCGCGCGGCTCGGGCTGCCGTACGTGTTCGCGCACCACTTCGCCGGGCGCGGCACGGCCGAGGCGGTCGGCCTGTACCGCCGGTCCTTCGTGCCGTCGCCCGAGCTCGCCGAGCCCCGCACGATCGCGGTGGCGAACGTGGCCGTGGCGCCCACGGCGGACGAGGCCCGGCGCCTGGCCCTGCCGCAGGTCCGCAGCATGTGGCGGCTGCGCGCCGGGCTCACGCTCGAGCCGCAGGAGCTCGTGGAGGACGCGGAGGCGAGTCCGCTGCCCGCGACGGCCGACGAGGGTGTCGCCGCGATGACGTCGTCGTGGATCGTGGGTGACCCGGACCAGGCCGCGACGCAGCTGCGTGAGCTGGCCGACGTGGTCGGCACCGACGAGATCATGCTCCAGCCGATCGCGGGGGCCACCCGCGGGACCCCCGCGGACCGCTCCCCGGCCCGGGAGCAGACCCTCCGGCTCGTCGCCGACGCCCTGGCCTGACGTCCGGCGCCGCGCGCGGCGGCGTCAGGCGGGCGTGCGCTCCAGGAGCGTGAGCACCTCGTGGTGCGTCGTGTGCGGGAACATGTCGAGCACCTGGGCCCGCACCAGCCGCAGCGAGGGCATGTGCGCGAGGTCACGGGCCAGCGAACCGGCGTGGCACGACGAGTACAGGACGCGCGGCACGCCGCTGGCCTCGAGCCACCGGCTGAGCTGCTCGCCCAGCCCGCGCCGCGGCGGGTTGACGACGACGAGGTCGGGCACGTCGTGCGACGCCAGCGCGAAGGCGGTGGCGTCCCCCGCGAGGAACCGCGTGCCCGGCAGCCCGGCGTCGCGGGCGGTCTGCTCGGCGCTCGCGACGGCCTCGGCGCTGCTCTCCACGCCGACGACCTCGCGGCCCGGCCGGGCCAGGTGCAGGGCGAAGCCCCCGACGCCGCAGTACAGGTCCCACGCGGACGCCACCTCGGCCTCGTCGGCCCACGCCACCGCCTGCCGGTAGAGCGCCGCGGCGACCTCGGTGTTGGTCTGGAAGAAGCTGCGCGGCCGCAGGTGCAGGTCGAGGCCGTTGACCCGCATCCGCAGCGTCTCGCGCTGCGTGAGCAGGATCTCCCGGTCGCCCTCGAGCACGGCGGCGTGCGCGGGCTGCACGTTGACCGAGGCGACGACGAGGTGCGGCAGGTCCGCCTGCAGGCGCGGTAGGTGCTTGCGGATCCGTGCCAGCGACTCGGTGCTGCGCAGCACGAACCGCACCATGAGGTCGCCGTCGGGCGACCCGGTGACGAGGACGTGCTTGAGCTCGCCGCTGCGTGACGGCACGTCGTACGGCGTGAGCCGCGCGCGGGTCACGAACGCCGCGAGCGGGGCGAACGCCGCGCAGACCGCGGGCGGGTACAGGGGGCAGCCCTGCAGGTCGACGCCGTGCCCGTGCGCGTCGAGGATGCCGAGCGTCGGCGCGTCGACCGTGCCCGCGACGACCATCTTGGCCTTGTTGCGGAAGCCCGCCTCGGCGCTGGTCACGGTCGGCAGCCACGTCACGCCGGCCGGGTCCCCCAGCACCGCGCGCACGTGGCGCTGCTGCTCGTCGACCTGCTGGAGGTACGGCTCCGCCAGGAGCGTGCACGAGCGGCACACCCCCGCGTCGAAGTACCCGCAGCGCACGACACCAGGGTACGGGGGTCAGCCCGCGGCGAGGATCGCGTCGATCTGCCCGACGGCCTCGCGCATGCCCTCGGCCATGCCCGTGGCGAGCACCTGCTCGAGCGCCTCCTGGGGCCCACAGGCTCCACGCGCGCTCCGGCGTGGCCGCCAGGTCGCCGCCGACGACGAGCGTCAGGTCGGCGGTGTCGGGCGTCGTGCTCAGCACGGTCATGACGAACCTCCGGCGCGTCGGGCACGCCCCCGCCCCGTCGGGCGACCCGCCTGCGCTCGCGCCGACCCCCGACGACTCAGCCGCTGGCGGTGGAGGCCCGCACGACGACCCGCGGGGCGATCGTCTCGACGCCCTGCTCCGGCGCCCCGGCGATCCGGGCGAACAGCCGGGTGGCCGCGCGCCGGCCCATCGTCTCGAAGTTCATGTCGACGCTGGTCAGGGCGGGGCGCGAGCCGGCGATCATCGGCTCCCAGTTGTCGAAGCCGACGACCGCCACGTCGTCCGGGACCCGGACGCCGCGCTCCCGCAGGGCGTCCAGCACGCCGCGGGCGATCATGTCGGAGCCGCACACGACGGCGTCGATCCCCGGGTCCGCGTCGAGGGCGGCGCTCACCCCGGCCCGCCCCCACGCCTCGCTCCACGAGCCGAAGCGCACGGGGCCGACCTGCTCGAGGCCTGCGGCGGCGAGCGCCTGCCCGACGCCGGTGGCGCGGTCCTGCGCGGCGGCGTACGTGGGGTCGCCCGACACGTGGGCGACGCGCCGGCGCCCGATCGTCAGCAGGTGCTCGGCGGCCAGGCGCCCGGCGGAGACGTTGTCCGGCACGACGGACGCGTCGTGCGGGTCGTCGGACGGCGCGTAGGCGTACACCACGGGCACCGGGACGTCAGGGCCGAGCGACGACCGGGGGTCCGTCCTCGACCCGACGACGATGAGCCCGTCGACGCGCCGCCCCAGCAGGGCGCGCAGGTGGTGCTGCTCGCGGATCGCGTCCTCGCGGGCGTCGCACAGGAAGACCGAGGTGCTGCCGGCCCCGAAGGCGTCCTCGGCCCCCATGAGGATCGGCAGGCTGAACCGCCCCTCGAGGTCGTGCGTCAGCAGGCCGACGGTGCCGGTGCGGCCGGCGGTGATGGCGCGTGCCAGCGAGTTGGGCGTGAACGCGAGACGGTCGGCGACCTCCTTCACGCGTCGTCGGGTGTCGGGGTGCACGTCGGCCTTGCCGTTGAGCGCCTTGGAGGCGGTGGCCACCGAGACGCCGGCGAGCTGCGCGACGTCGCGCAGCGTGACCGGACGCGCCCTCGCGTCGCTCGTCGCCATGGTCGACCTTCCGTTCGGGGGCGGACCCCCGTCCGGGCCCCGCCACGGCCAATCATGCCCGAAAACGTCACCAGGTCCAGCAGGTTGACCACCCGGTTATCGCACTGCTAACGTCCCGAAAAGGGTTTCGGGGATTTTCGACCGACGGTGCTCGCACCGCACCCGCCGCAGCGACGCGACGACGGGTGACCTTGTCCAGACCCAGCGACGAGTCCCCGGCCGGATCCCCTGCCGGACCCGGGCCCGTCCCGAGACACAGGAGCCCGGTTGATGGACATCAACGGCAACGACGCACGGCCCACTCCTCGCCGCCGGAACCGGTTGGCCCTCATCTCGCTGGCGGCCACGGGCAGCCTGCTGCTCGCCGCGTGCGGTGGCGGCACCAGCGCCGACGGCGGCGGGGCCGACCCGTCCGCCCCCGCCGGCGGCGACCGGACCGTCACCGTCTGGCACTACTTCTCCGACGACAACCAGGTCCGGCTCATGGACGAGTTCGCCGAGAAGTTCGAGGGCGAGCAGGACGGCGTCACCGTCGAGAACGTGTTCGTGCCCTACGACCAGCTCAACTCCAAGCTCATCGCGGCCGCGGGCGCGAAGACCGGCCCCGACGTCGTCGTCTTCAACGGCGCGGAGGCGGCCACCCTCGCCCTCGGCGGGGCGCTCGCACCCCTCGACGAGTACTGGGCCGACTTCGCCGACGCCGACCAGGTCTCCGAGTCCGTGGTCCACACGATCGACGGCACGACCTACGCGGTCCAGGGCTACGTCAACCTCCTGGGCCTCTGGTACAACGCGGACCTCCTCGCCGAGATCGGCGTCGAGCCGCCGACCACGATGGACGAGCTCGAGACCGCGATGGCCGCCGCGAAGGAGGCCGGCTACGCGGGCATCACGCTGTCGGGCCTCCCCCAGTCGCAGGGCGAGTGGCAGGCGTACCCCTGGATCACGTCCGAGGGGTTCACCTACGACGACCCGCAGGCCGACGCGCTCGCCGCCGGCCTGTCCCGGGTGCGCTCCTGGGTGGACAACGGCTGGCTCTCGCAGGAGGCGGTCACGTGGGACCAGACGGTCCCGTTCCAGCAGTTCGCCGCCGGCCGGACCGCGTTCGCGGCCAACGGGAACTGGCAGATGGGCACCGCGGCGTCCGACGCCGACTTCGAGTACGGCGTCGTCCCGCTGCCGCTGTCCGGGACCGGCGGGGTCTACCTGGGCGGCGAGGGCCAGGGCATCGGCGCGTTCAGCGACGACCCCGAGCTGGCGTGGGAGTACCTGACGTCCACCTACCTCGACGCCGACGGCCAGCTCCTGCCGGCCGAGATCGTCGGCTCCCTGCCGTCGCGCGCCGACGCAGGGCAGGACGAGGCGGTCACGGGCAACACGCTGCTCGAGCCGTTCGCGCAGACGATCACGCGGTTCGGGGCCAACTACCCCGCCGCCGTCATCCCCCCGCAGGCCGTGGCCGACGTCCAGCTGACCGTCGGACAGGCCTGGAGCGCCGCCATCGGCGGCCAGAAGTCGCCCCAGCAGGCCGCCGACGACGCGATCGCCGCGCTCGGCCCGCTGCTCGACTGAGCCCACCCGCCCGCCGCGCCCGGTCGTCGGCGCGACATCG
Source organism: Actinomycetes bacterium (assembly GCA_023389455.1). Classification (GTDB taxonomy): domain Bacteria; phylum Actinomycetota; class Actinomycetes; order Actinomycetales; family Cellulomonadaceae; genus Cellulomonas. Next base: position 9,949 of record JAEWEJ010000366.1, read on the forward strand.
ACACGGAGGTCCTCATGACCACCTCGCTCGCACCGGCGGCCGGGCGGGCCGGCACCCGCCCGGCCCCCGGGCCGCGCAGACGCCGGCCCCGCCAGGCCCGCCTGCTGTTCCTGCTCCCCGCCGCGCTGTTCCTCGGCGTCCTGAGCATCTACCCGCTCGTCACGCTGCTGCGCATGGCGTTCTCGAAGGTCACAGCCGCCACCCTCAACACCGACTGGGTGTTCACGGGCCTCGACAACTTCACCGCCGGCATCCAGTCCGGGGACACGGGTGCCGCGCTCAGCCGCACGGCGGTGTTCGTCGCCGTCGTCACCGTGCTGGGCATGGGCCTCGGGCTCGGCGGCGCGATCGCGCTGCGCACCTCGGGCCGGTGGTCCGGCGCCCTGCTCGCACTCATGGTGTTCGTCTGGGCGCTGCCCCCCGTGGTCAACGGGTCGGTCTGGAAGTTCCTGCTCGCCGACACGGGCCTGGTCAACACGGTCCTGCTGGCGACGGGCCTGCGCGACACGCCCGTCCCGTTCCTCTACGACCAGCACTGGGCGCTCATGGCCGTCGCGTTCGTCAACTCGTTCGCGGTCATCCCGTTCAACGCGCTGGTGTACCGCGCCGCGCTGCTCACCATCGAGCCCGAGGTCTTCGAGGCGGCCGAGCTCGACGGCGCCGGCAAGGCGCAGCAGGTCCGCCACATCATGGTCCCGTCCGTGCGGGGCACCACGCTGGTGCTGCTGATCCTCACGGTCGTCTACGGGCTGCGCAGCTTCGACTTCATCTACGTCATGACGTACGGCGGGCCGGGCACGGCCACCAACACCCTGCCGTTCCTCGGGTACCTGCAGGCGTTCGTCCGCTACGACTACGGGCTCGGCGCCGCCACGTCCGTCGTCGCGGTCGCCGGGGTCCTGGTGCTCGCCGTGCTGTACGCCCGCAGCATCCGCAACGAGGAGAAGCACGGATGAACGAGGTCAAGGCCGGACCGGTCGCGGTGGCGACCAAGCTCCTGCTCACCCTGATGTACGGCGTGCCGATCGTGTGGATCCTCATCACGTCGGTCAAGAGCTCCGCCGCGGTGTTCGACCGGGCGTCCACCTTCGTGTTCACGCCCACGCTCGACGCCTACTCGGCCGCGATCACCCCGACGCTGTGGACGGCCATGGGCCAGTCCGCGACCATCGCCGTCGGCGCGACCGCGCTCGTGCTCGTCATCGCCGTCCCGGCCGCGTACGGGCTGGCCCGTACCACCGGGTGGCTGCCGACGCTGGGCCTCGGCCTGCTGATCGTGCTGCAGATGATGCCCCAGACCGCCAACGTGATCCCGCTGTTCCAGATCTTCAGCGACTGGCGCCTGCTCGACACCACCGCGTCGGTGATCCTCGCGGACGCCGCGCTGCTGACGCCGTTCGCGACGCTGCTGCTGCGGCCGTTCTTCCGCGCGGTGCCGCCGCAGCTCGAGGAGGCGTCGTCGATCGACGGTGCCGGGATCCTGCGGACCTTCTGGACCGTGGTGCTGCCGGTGGCCCGCAACGGGCTGTTCACCGTCGGGACCCTGATCTTCCTCCTGGCCTGGGGCGAGTTCCTCTACGCCGTGAACTTCTACCTCACGCCCGGGCGCTACCCGCTCAGCGCGCTGCTGGCGCAGCAGGTCTCCGCGTTCGGCATCGACTGGCCGGGGCTGATGGCCCTCGCCGTCCTGACCTCGCTGCCGATCCTCGTCGTCTTCAGCCTCACCTACCGCCAGCTCAAGGACGGGCTCACCGTCGGCGCGGTGAAGTAGCCCCTCCTGCCACCCCCGTCCGGCGTCGCCGGACCGAGCACCACCGGAGCACGCCATGACCTCGCCCGACACCCTTCGCACCGACCCCCTGAGCCGCACCCCCGGCCACGGCCGCCCCGTGGTCCCCTCCCGCTCCCCCTGGCGCCCCCTGGGCCTCGACGAGGTGAGGCTCACCGGAGGGTTCTGGGGGGACCTGCAGGACCTCAACGCGTCGACGATGATCGCGCACGTCGAGGGCTGGCTGGAGCGGCTGGGCTGGACGGGCAACTTCGACGCCGCGGTCGAGGGACGGCTCCCGCTCGACCGCAGGGGCCGGGAGTTCTCGGACTCGGAGACGTACAAGCTGCTCGAGGCCATGGCGTGGGAGGTCGGGCGGACCGGCGACGCCGACCTCGACCGGCGGCTGCGGGCGCTGGCCGCCCGGGTCGCCGCGGCGCAGGAGCCCGACGGGTACATCGGCACGATGTTCGGCCGCCCCGGGCAGCGCCCGCGGTGGTCCGACCTGGAGTGGGGGCACGAGCTGTACTGCATCGGCCACCTGGTCCAGGCCGGTGTCGCGCGGGCCCGGACCCACGGCGACGACGAGATCGTCCGCGTCGCGGTCCGGGCGGCCGACCACGTGTGCGACGTGTTCGGACCCGACGGGCCGCTCCCGGGCGTCTGCGGCCACCCGGAGATCGAGGTCGCGCTGGTCGAGCTCTACCGGGTGACCGGCGAGCGACGGTACCTCGACCAGGCCCGCCTGTTCGTCGAGCGACGCGGGCACGGCACGCTCGGCGAGATCGACTTCGGCCCCGCGTACTTCCAGGACGACGTGCCGGTGCGCGACGCCACGGTGCTGGCCGGGCACGCGGTGCGCGCCCTGTACCTCGCGGCGGCGGCCGTGGACCTCGCGGTCGAGGACGACGACGCCGGCCTCCTCGCGGCCGTGGCCGGCCAGGTCCGCACCACCCTCGCCCGTCGCACGTACCTGACGGGCGGCATGGGCGCGCACCACGAGGGCGAGTCGTTCGGCGCCGACTTCGAGCTGCCGTCCGACCGGTCCTACTCCGAGACCTGCGCGGGCATCGGCTCGGTCATGGTGAACCACCGGCTGCTGCTGCAGACGCAGGACGCCCTGCACGCCGACGCCGTCGAGCGCGCCCTGTACAACGTGGTGGCCGCGTCCCCCGCGCAGGACGGGCGGGCGTTCTACTACACCAACACGCTGCACCAGCGGACGCCGGGGCGCGAGGTCCCGGCCGACGAGGTGAGCCCGCGGGCGGCGTCGAGCCTGCGAGCGCCGTTCTTCGCGGTGTCCTGCTGCCCGACCAACGTCACCCGCACCGTCGCGTCGCTCGCCGCGTACGTCGCCAGCGTCGACGACGACGGCGTGCAGCTGCACCAGTACGCGCCCGGGAGCGTCCGCGCCGACCTGGGCGACGGCCGCACCGTCGAGCTCGAGGTGACGACCGCGTACCCGCACGACGGACGCGTCGTGGTGCGCGCCCTGAGCGCGCCGCAGGACGGCTGGATCCTGACCCTGCGGGTGCCGTCGTGGGGCGCCGGGGCGCAGGTGACCACGGCCGACGGCGCCTCGCGGCCGGCCGACCCGGGCTACGTCGCCGTGCCCGGCCCCGCCGTCGGCGCGCAGGTCGTGCTCGACCTGCCCGTCACGGCCCGGTGGACGTGGGCCGACCCGCGCGTCGACGCCGTGCGCGGCCAGGTCGCCGTCGAGCGGGGCCCGCTGGTGCTCGCGCTCGAGTCCGTCGACCTCGGTGCGGACGTCGCCGAGGCCGTCGTGTCCACCGACGCGCCACCGGTCGAACGCGACGGGCGGGTCCTGGTGCCGGTGGCCCGCCGGGCGCCGGAGGACGGCCCGTGGCCGTTCGGACCCGAGCGTCCCGCCGCACCCGGGGCGACCGACCTGGTCCCGCTCGTGCCGTACCACGCGTGGGCCAACCGCGGCCCGTCGACCATGCGGGTGTGGCTGCCCGTGGAGTGACCGCACGACACGGCACCACGGCCGGGCGCCCCACGGGTGCCCGGCCGTGGCACGCCTGGGCGGCGCACACCGCCGGGCGTCGCCCTCGCCCTGGACGCCCGCCCGATAACGGACCAAACGGATTGTCAGGGGGTCGTCGCATCACCTAGGGTCACGACCGCGGGAGCGCTCCCGCGCACGCGTGCTGCCGATGTCGCCGGCTCGCCGCCACGTCGCAGGCACCAGGGGGAACCACCGATGGACCGCACCGCGCCCGCGCCCACGCGCGCCCACCTTCCCGGGGAAGCGGAGGGCCGACGGGTCGCCCTCGTCACCGGGGCCACCTCCGGGATCGGTGCCGCGACGGCGCTCGAGCTCGCCTGGCGGGGGCTGCGCGTGGTCGTGCTCGGCCGCGACACGGCGCGCGGCGCCGGCGTGGTCGAGCGCATCCACGCGTCGGGCGGCGAGGCCGCGCTCGTCACCACGGACCTCTGCGACGACGACGACCTCGAGCGCGCGATCGACGAGGCCACCGCCGTGTGGGGCCGCCTCGACCACGCGTTCAACAACGCGGGGGTCGCCGGACCCGGCACCGTCGCCGACGCCACGACCGAGGACTTCGACCGCGCCTTCGCGGTCAACACCCGGGCGCTGTGGCTGTGCATGCGCGCGGAGGTCCGCCACATGACCCGCACGGGCGGCGGGTCGATCGTCAACAACCTCTCGGTGCACTCGGTGCGGGCCGTGTTCAGCGGCGTCGCCCCGTACGCGGCGTCCAAGGCGGCCGCCCTGGCCCTGACGCGGTGCGCGGCCGTCGAGCTCGCCGGTCAGGGCATCCGCGTCAACGGCGTCGCCCCCGGTCCCATCGACACCCGGCTGTTCGCCGGGTCCGGGCTGCCCCCCGGCGGGGTCGACGCGTGGGAGCCGCTGCTGCCGATGGGCCGCGCGGGCACCACCGGCGAGGTCGCGGACGCGGTCGCCTGGCTGTTCTCCGACGAGGCGCGGTACGTCACGGGGAACGTCGTGGCGGTCGACGGCGGCTTCCTCGCCTGCTGACGCCCGACGGGTGACACCGGCCGCTCGTCACGCGCCGCTGCCCACCACGCTCCCCCACCGCCTCGCGCGCAGGTCGACTGACCGCGCGCCCCGGGACGCAACGCCCTAGCCTCGGAGGTCCGACCGGCCGAGGAGGCCCCTGTGACGACGCACCGCACCCCGACCACCGGCGAGGGAGACGGACCCGCGCGCACGCTCGGACGGGTCCTGCTGGGCGGGTTCCTCGCGTTCGCCGGCACGAGCCACCTGACGTTCGCCCGCGAGGAGTTCCAGGCGCAGGTGCCGTCGTGGGTGCCGGTGGGCACCGACCTCGTCGTCGTCGGGTCCGGGGTCGTGGAGATCGCGCTGGGCACCGCGTTGGTGGTCGCCCCACGGCGCTACCGCCCGTGGGTCGGCGCGGCCGCCGCGGCGTTCTTCGTCGCCGTGCTCCCGGGCAACGTCGCGCAGTACGTCGAGCGCAACGACGGGTTCGGGCTCGACACGGACGCCAAGCGTCTGGCCCGCCTGCCGTTCCAGGGGGTCCTGGTCCTGTGGGCGCTGTGGTCCACGGGCGCCTGGCGCGCGTGGCGCGGGCGCCGACGGGCCTGACGGCCCGGCGGAGGGTCGGCCCGCACAGACCGAGCACGGGCCGCGACCCGGGCAGCGCCGCGGTGTGACCGCAACGCCGCCCGGGCCCGGTGCTGCCCCGCGTGTCGTCGGGAGGTCCGGGGGCAGCACGCTCACGACCTCAGGGCGTCGTCAGGTCGAAGCTCCTCACCGTCACCGCACCGCCGAGGGCGGAGGTGGCGTGGTTGAAGATGCCGAACCGGTAGCCCATGAAGAACTGCCAGTCGTTGTTGAGTGTGAACACCGGTCCGAGGGTCCGGAACGTGCTGCCGTCCGTGCTGTAGGAGAAGGTCGCCTGGCGGCCCGACCCCGGCCGGATGTCGGCCGACGCCCGCAGCCAGATCCGCCCCGACGGCACGCTCGCGCTCGCGCGCTCGGTCCCCGTGCTGGTGGTGGCCCACGACGAGCTCATCGCGAGGCCGTCCGTCATGACGACCCGCGAGCTGCCGTCGTTGTTGCGCACCACCCCGATCCACGCCGACGACTGCCGCAGCATCGCCAGCCCGGCCCGGTCGCCGGCCCGCATCTGCGAGTGGTCGAGCTCGATCGTGGCCGTGGACGACGGCCCCTGGATCCGGTGCGTCAGGGTGTTGCGCGCCGCGTACAGGTCGGTGGTGACCGTGGCCGTCTGCAGCCGCAACCCGTCGCCGACGGAGAACCGGCTGGTGTCCGGGTTGTGGTTCCACTCCCACCGGTGCCCGAGGGTGCTGCCGGTGAACGTGTCCCGCCCGGTCATCGACGCGACGGTGCGCGTCGTGGTGATGGCGGGCCGGGGGTACGTCGCGCCCCAGCGCCCGTTGACGGTCTGGACGCTCGGCCAGCCGTCGGTCCAGATCAGCGGCGCGAGGGTGGGCATGCGACCGCCGGGGTACGCGTCGGTGAACGCCATGTACCACCAGTCGCCGGCCTGGGTCTGCACGATGCCGCCCTGGTGCGGGACGCCGCCGCCGCTGATCGGCCCCGGCAGGTCCAGCAGGACCCGGCGCTGCTCGTACGGGCCGAACGGGGACCGCGAGCGCAGCACGTACTGGCCGTTGGCCGGGCGGGTCAGCCAGATGTAGTAGTAGCCGTCCTTCTTGTAGAAGCGGGCGCCCTCGAGCGTCCCGATGTCGGACGGCGTCTGGTAGACCTGCTGCGCCCGCACCTGCTGGGTGCCGTCGGCGCTGAGCTGCGCGACGCTGATGGTGCCGTTGCCGTACGCGACGTACATCGTGTCGTCGTCGACGAGCAGGCCGGCGTCGTAGTAGCACTGGTTCATCCGCGCCTTCTTGGTCCACGTGCCGTCGACGGCCGAGGCCGTGTAGACGTACGTGCGGTTGAACTCCGTGCAGCCGTACCAGTAGTAGGTGCTGTTGCTCGGGCGGTAGCCGAGGGTCGACGCCCAGATGCCCTTGACGTAGCGGTTGCCGCCCGTGAGGTCGTACTTCGCGTCGTCGAAGTCGAGCCGTGGCACCGAGTGCCCGGCGTACTCCCAGCTCACGAGGTCGTACGAGCGCAGGACCGGGGCGCCCGGGGAGTAGTGCATGGTCGAGGCGGAGTAGTAGTACGCGTCGCCCACGCGGATGATGTCGCCGTCGGCGAAGTCCTGCCAGACGACCGGGTTGGTGAACGTGCCGGTCACGGGGGGTGGGGTCCCTGTCGGAGTCGGAGTCGGGGTCGGCGTCGGGCCGGGAGGCGGAGTGGTGCCGACGGGCACGAGCTGCCACTGCTGGTTGGTGCCGCCCCAGCTGGTGTACTGGACGATCTCGGCGTTGTCGGCGGTCGAGGCGTTCTGGACCTCCAGCGCCTTGCCCGAGTTCCGGTTGACCAGTGTCACGTAGCCCGTGCCGTTGTCCTGCACGCGCCACTGCTGGTTCGCGCCGCCGTGGTCGCTGTACTGCGTCACGCGGGCCCCGTCAGCGGTGGACCAGCCCTGGACGTCCAGGACCTTGCCCGACAGCACCGAGGCCACGCGGTGGTAGCCGCCGCCGGCGTCGATGAACCGCCACTGCTGGTTCGTCGCCGTGCCGCGGGTCCACTGGGTCAGGCGGGCGCCGTCGCCGGTGGCGAAGTTGTACACGTCGAGCGCCTTGCCGCTGTTGCGGTTGACCAGGACGTACGCGGTCCCGGTGTCGGGGGCGGCAGCCGCGGGCAGCGCCGCCAGGGACGCGCCGATCGTGGCGAGCGCCGCGAGGACGGCGGCCGCGACGCGGGGGCGTCGCGACGTCGGGGCAGAGGTGGCACGCATCAGGGCTCCTCGGGCAGGAGACGGGCGGACGCGCCGCAGCGCGGTGTGATCGTTCACAACCCGCCGCGGACGACAGCGGTGTCGTCGCGGGCGGTGCCGCCATGCTGCCGCCGGGTCCGGGGGGCCACAAGGCAGGCAGGACCGTCGAAGCGTTTCACCCGCGGTGCGGAGGTGTCCCCCGTCGGGGACGGGCCGGGGGCGGCGGGCCCGCCTCGCGGGGCCGACTCGGCGGAGCCCCGGACCGGGGTGGCAGTCCCGGTGCGCGGCCGACGACGCGGGTCGAGGCCGCGGCGTCCGTGCGGGAGGCTGTGGAGATGACCGAGACGAGCCTGCCGCCGCTCACCCGCTACGCGTCCGTCGTCGCGACGAACCTCGCGACGCCGTGGCCGTACCACCTGATGCACCTGGCCACCGGCCCCGACGACGTGCGCCAGCCGGCCGACCTGTACCCGGCGTTCCACACGTCCTTCGACTGGCACTCCTGCGTCCACATGCACTGGCTGGGCGTCGAGGTGCTGCGCACCGGCCACGAGGACGCCGGGCTGCGGGCCCGGATCGACACGAACCTCACCGCCGAGCGGCTCGCGGGCGAGGTCGCGTACCTGCGGGCGCACCCCTCCTTCGAGCGGCCCTACGGCTGGGCGTGGGCGGCGCGCCTCGCGGCGTCGTGCCGGGCCGCGGCCGACGCCGGCCACGCGGACGCCGCACGCTGGGCCGACGCGACCGCGCCGCTGGCGGACACGGTGCTGGACCTCGCCGTCCCGTGGATCGCGCGTGCGGAGCACCCGGTGCGGCACGGCCTGCACAGCAACACCGCGTTCGGACTGGCGCTGCTGCTCACGGCCGCCGACGACCTGGGCCGCACCACCGCGGCACAGGACCTGCGCACCCACGCGCGCCGGCTGTACGGCACCGACCGGGACTGGCCCGCCCGCTGGGAGCGCAGCGGGCACGACTTCCTGTCCCCCGGCCTGGCGGAGGCCGACCTCATGGCCCGCGTGCTGCGCGCCGACGAGCTGCGCGCCTGGTTCACCGCGTTCCTGCCCCGGCCGGACGAGGTCACGGCGCCCGCGCGCGTCGTCGACCCCACCGACGGCCACGCCGTCCACCTCGACGGTCTCAACCTCTCGCGCGCCGGCGCGCTCTTCCGCCTCGCCCGCGCCCTGGACGACCCGTCGCTGCGCGACGCCGGCGACCGTCTGCTCGCCGCCGGCCTGGCCGCGCTGGAGAACGACGACTTCGTGGCGACCCACTGGCTCGCGTCGTTCGCGTGGGACGCGACGACGAGCCGGTGAGCGCGGGCGGTGCGCGCACGCCGTCGCCGCGGTTCCACCCCGCCGGGTTCGGCACGACCTCCCGGTCACCCGGTGTCGGTGCCACCGACGTCGTCGTACCGCGTGGACACGACGACGTCCTTCTCGTCGGTCGCGGCGCCGCACGAGCGGATGAGGACCTTGTTCCAGGTGATGTCACCGCCGAACCCGCCACGGTCGGCCGACAGCACCGTCGACAGGTCCCCCGACCGGAGCACGAGCCCGCCCGGCTCGACCTCCTCCCACTCGACCGTGCCGTCGACGAGGTCGTGGACGGCGGACGAGCAGTCCTCGGCGTCACCGAAGGGGACGCGATCGACCCCCGTCCGACAGCACGGAGCTCACGCGGTGGTCCCGTCCCCGGCGTCGATGAACCGCCACTGCTGGTTCGTGCCGGTGCGCCGGGTCGACTGGGTGAGGCGGGCGCCGACTTCTCGCAGACTCATGGGCGGACGGTTCGGCGTGGGACGCGACGACGAGCGGCCGTCGGAGGTGAGCGGACCGCACACCGTCAGACGGTAGCGGGACCGCCGAGCCCGTCTCCCGACGCCGCCGACCCCAGTCGCGCCAGCGCACCGTGGGCCGCGACGACGCCCGTGCTGAACGACGCCTGCAGCAGGTAGCCGCCCGTCGGCGCCTCCCAGTCGAGCATCTCCCCGGCGACGTACGTGCCCGGCAGCGCGCGCAGCATCAGCGACTCGTCGACCTGCGACCACGCGATGCCGCCCGCCGTCGAGATCGCCTTGTCGATCGGCATGGTGGCCGTCACCACGACGGGCACGGCCTTGATCCGCTCCGCCATCCCGGAGGACGGCAGGGCGCCCGCGTCGGCCTCGCGCAGCAGCCCGATCGCCGCGGGGTCCAGGCCCACGGTTCGGCGCAGCCAGGACGAGCCCGAGTCCTTCGGGCGGCGACGGCGGAGCCGTTCGTCGAGCTGGGCGACGGTGAGGTCGGGTCGCAGGTCGATCTCGACGACACAGCGGCCGTCCGCGTCGAGCGCCTGCCGGATCGCGGCACCGATGGCGTAGACCGGGCCACCTTCGAGGCCCGTGCGGGTGAGCATCGCGTCGCCACGGACTGGTGCCGGACGCCCGCGGACCGTCAGCGCGACGTTCTTCAGCGGCGCGCCGGCGAACCGCTGCACGAAGACCTCGGTCCATCCCACCCTGACGCCGACGTTGGCTGCGCGCAGCGGCGTGACCGCGATCCCGCGATCCGTGAACGGGCCGACCCAGCCACCGTCGGCGCCCAGCCGCGGCCAGGACGCGCCACCCAGCGCGAGCACGGTCACGTCACCGCCGACCTCGGGCGTCGTGCCGTCGGCACCCGTGAACCGCGACGCGCCGCCGGACGACCACCCGTCCCACCGCTGCCGCTTCTCGATCCGCACCCCGAGCTCGGTCAGCCGCGCGAGCCACGCACGCATCAGGGGCGTCGCCCGGAACGAGCGCGGGAAGACCCGTCCGCTCGTCCCGACGACCGTCGGCTCCCCCAGC
>JAEWEJ010000004.1 GCA_023389455.1 Actinomycetes bacterium
GCGTGCAGGACCTGTTCGACGAGGGCATCCTGCGCCAGAAGCTCGAGGGCGCGCTCGACCAGAAGAACCACCTGCTGGTGAAGGTCTACAACCGGCGCGCGATCACGGTCGAGGAGACCCTCGACGACCTGCTGCGCCACGCGGAGCGGCTGCGCCCGTACGTCGCGGACACCCCGCAGTTCCTCAACCGGTCGCTCGACGAGGGCAAGACCCTGGTGTTCGAGGCCGGCCAGGCCACGATGCTCGACGTCGACCACGGCACCTACCCGTTCGTCACGTCGTCCGCGTGCACCGCGGGCGGGGCGTGCACGGGCTCGGGCGTCGGGCCCACCCGCCTCGACCGTGTCGTCGCGGTCGCCAAGGCGTACACGACGCGTGTGGGCGAGGGGCCGTTCCCGACGGAGCTGCTGGACGTCGACGGGGAGTGGCTGCGTCAGACCGGCGGGGAGTTCGGCACCACGACGGGCCGCCCGCGCCGCACCGGCTGGTACGACGCGGTCGTCGTGCGCTACGCCTCGATGGTCAACGGGCTCACCGACCTGGTGGTCACCAAGCTCGACGTGCTGACGGGCCGCGAGCGGATCCCGGTCTGCGTCGCGTACGACGTGGACGGCCGCCGGGTCGAGGACATGCCGATCGACCAGAGCGACTTCCACCACGCCCGCCCGGTGTACGAGTACCTGGACGGCTGGACCGAGGACATCTCCGGGGCGCGTGACTTCGACGACCTGCCGAAGGCTGCCCAGCGGTACCTGCAGTACCTCGAGGACGTGTCCGGCACGCGGATCTCGTCGGTCGGCGTCGGCCCGGGCCGGGAGGCGACGATCATCCGCCACGAGCTCCTGGCCTGACCCACCCGTCGCCTGACCCACCCGTCGCCTGGCGTGCCCGCGTGGCGCGTCAGGCGGGGGCGGTGCCCGGGGTGCCGAGGTCGGCGGGGGTCACGCCCCGCATCGCGACCGCGAAGCCCAGCACCACCACGACCGACGCGAGGGACGCGCCGAGGAGCGTCGCGGCCAGGCCCCACCGCTCGGCGACGACCCCGCCCAGCACCGCGCCGACGGGCATCAGCCCGTAGGCGAGCGTGCGCGTCGCGCCGCCGGTCCGGCCGAGCATGTCCCGCGGCACGACGCGCTGGCGCACGCTCTGGCTGACCACGTTCGCGACCGTGACGGTGGCGCCCGTGACGAGCAGCGCGACGACGACCGCAACGGGGTGCGGCGCGAGGACCGGCAGCAGGAGCGCCGTGAAGGCCGCCGTCCACCCGCCGACCATGACCCGCACCTCGGTGGTGGCCCGCAGCAGCCGCGGGGCGAGCGCCGAGCCCGCGACCGCGCCGACCGCGCTGGCCGTGAGCAGCAGCGGGTACACCGCGGCGGACAGGCCCATCCGGGAGCCGGGCCCGACGGCCCACAGGACGAACACGGCCAGGTAGGCGGTGGACGTCATGTTCACCAGCGCACCGGTCAGCACGAGCGGGCGCAGCACCCGGTGCCGCAGCACGAGGGCGAGCCCGGCCCGGACGTCGTGCAGCGCGCGGCGTGCTGCGCCCGGTGTCCCGGTGCGGGACGCGGTCACGGGGTCGGGGGCGTGGCGGTACGTGCCCGGCACCCCGCGCCACAGCACGACGAGCGCGAGCACGGCGAGCCCTGCCGGCGCGCCGATCGCCCAGCCGGCGCCGAGGGCGAGCAGGGCGCCGGACGCAGGCGACCCGAGGAAGGCGTTGCTGACCTCCTGCACGGCGACGACCCGGCCGTTGGCGGTCGGCAGCTGGTCCGACCCGACGACGTCGGGCACGAGCGCGCTCGCGGCGAGGTCCGCGAAGACCTCGGTGACGCCGTAGGCCAGGACCAGCAGGAGCAGCCACGTCGTCGTGAGCCCGCCGGTGCTCGCGATCCAGCACGCGCCGCCGAGCAGCGCGGCGCGCGCGGCGAGCGCGGTGATCTGGACGCGGCGTCGGTCGGCCCGGTCGACGACGACCCCGGCGAGGATGCCGAGCACGAGCCACGGCAGCCACGTGGCCGCGGTCAGGAGCGTGATCTGGGTGGGGGAGCGCGTGAGCTGGACGGCGAGCAGGGGGACCGCGACCTGGAGGATCCCGTCGCCGAGGTTAGCCGCGCCGGTGGTCAGGAGCAGGGCACGGAACCGCGGCCCGAGGCCGGGTCCGCGCGCGGGCGCCGGTGCGGTCGTGGACGGCGCGGCCTCGGTGCCGGTGCGGTGCGGCCCGTCCGTGGCCGCGGTGCCGGTGCCCTGCGGCGCGTCCGTGGTCGCGGTGCCGGTGCGCGTGCCGTCCATGGTGACCTCGCTAGGGTGGGGATCCAGGCTCTGCAAAGAGTTCTATGCAAAGAAGACTCTGCAAAGGTATCTCTGCACATGACCGACGACAAGACCCCCCGCGCGCCCGGCATCGGGGCCGACGCGCTCAAGGCCTTCGCGCACCCGCTGCGCATGGCGATGTACAGCGCGCTGCGCAACGACGGCCCGGCGACGGCGAGCATGCTGGGCCGGGCGCTGGGGGAGTCGAGCGGCCAGACCAGCTACCACCTGCGCCAGCTCGAGCGGCACGGCTTCGTCGAGGACGACCCCGGCCACCGGGGCGGCCGTGAGCGCTGGTGGCGCGCCGTCGGGTTCTCCATGGACGGCGTCGACCTCATGGCCGACCCGGGGACGGCGTCGTCCGTGCGGGCCGTCGTGCAGGCCGTGGTCGCCGAGCGCACCCAGGCGCTCGCGTCCTGGGTGGAGGACGTCGACGTCGCCTGGGAGCCGCAGGTCATGTCCACGTCCACCCTCGACCTCACGCAGGAGGAGGCCCGCCGCCTGGTCGAGCGCGCGATGGCGGTCGTCGACGAGTTCACCGCGATCAGCGACGCCCGCCGCGCGGCCGGCGGCGACGGCGACGACTGGCGCCGCGTGCGCGTCCACCTCGACGTGTTCCCCCTGCGCGGCGGGCGCACCCACGAGGGCTGAGGCCGCGTCGCGCGTCGCCGCCCCGCGCGACGGCGACGGCGTGGACGCCGCCGCCCCGCCGTGCGTGCGCAGGTAGGGTCGGGCCCCGTGGAGATCCTCGTCGTCGGCACCGGTGCCCGTGAGCACGCCCTCGCCCGCACGCTGTCGCTCGACCCGTCGGTGACCCGCGTGCACGCCGCGCCCGGCAACCCCGGGATCGCGCAGCACGCGACGCTGCACGCGGTCGACCAGCTCGATCCCGCGGCCGTCGCGGACCTCGCGGCCACGCTGGGCGTCGACCTCGTCGTCGTCGGCCCCGAGGCGCCGCTCGTCGCAGGCGTCGCCGACGCCGTGCGGGCCGCCGGGATCCCCGTGTTCGGCCCGTCGGCGCAGGCCGCGCGCCTCGAGGGCTCGAAGGCCTTCGCCAAGGAGGTCATGGCCGCCGCCGGCGTGCCGACCGCCGACGCACGCGTCGCCACCACGCTCGACGAGGTCGCCGCGGCGCTCGACGCGTTCGGCGCACCGCACGTCGTCAAGGAGGACGGCCTGGCCGCGGGCAAGGGCGTCGTCGTCACGGACGACCGCGAGGCGGCGCTCGCGCACGCCGCCGCGTGCCTGGCCAAGGACGGCGGCAGCGTCGTGGTCGAGGAGTACCTCGACGGTCCCGAGGTCTCGCTGTTCGTGCTCTGCGACGGCACCGACGTGGTGCCCCTGGTCCCCGCGCAGGACTTCAAGCGCGCGCTCGACGGCGACCAGGGCCCCAACACCGGCGGCATGGGCGCGTACTCGCCGCTGCCGTGGGCTCCCGAGGGCCTGGTCGAGGAGGTCGTCGAGACCGTCGCCCGTCCCACGGTCGCCGAGATGGCCCGGCGGGGCACCCCGTTCGTCGGCGTCCTGTACTGCGGCCTGGCGCTGACGAGCCGCGGCGTGCGCGTCGTGGAGTTCAACGCCCGCTTCGGGGACCCCGAGACCCAGGTCGTGCTGGCCCGGCTCGGCACCCCGCTCGGCGGCGTGCTGCTCGCGGCGGCGCAGGGACGGCTGGCCGGGCTCGACCCGCTGCACTGGCGTGCCGACGCCGCCGTCACGGTCGTCGTCGCGTCGCACGGCTACCCGGGCGAGGTCCGCACCGGGGACCCGATCACCGGCCTGGACGGCGCCGACACGGTGCCCGGCGTCCACGTGCTGCACGCCGGCACCGCGGTGCGCACCACCGACGACGACCCCGAGAACCCGCTGAACCAGCCGCTCCTGGTGTCCGACGGCGGCCGCGTGCTGTCCGTCGTGGGCGTCGGGGAGACCCTCGCGGACGCGCGCCGCGCCGCGTACGTCGCGGTGGACCAGGTGAACCTCGCGGGCTCGCACCACCGCACCGACATCGCGCAGGCCGTCAGCCAGGCCGGGGCGCAGGGCGCGTGAACGGCGCGACGACTCCGGCAGGCCTCCCGGGGTGGCGGCACGTCTACTCCGGCAAGGTGCGCGACCTGTACCAGCCGGACGACTCCGTGGCGGGCGTCGCGCTGCGCGACGAGCACGGCGACGTGGTGCTCGTCGTGGCGTCCGACCGGGTCTCGGCGTACGACCACGTCCTGAGCCCGGGGATCCCGGACAAGGGTGTCGTGCTCACGCAGCTCAGCCTGTGGTGGTTCGAGCAGCTCGCGGACCTGGTGCCCAACCACGTCCTGCCCGTCGCGGTGCCCGACGCGGTCGCCGGGCGCGCGATGGTCTGCCGACGGCTCGACATGTTCCCGGTGGAGTGCGTCGCCCGCGGGTACCTCACGGGCTCGGGCCTCGCGGAGTACCAGGTGACCGGCGAGGTGACCGGGATCGCGCTGCCTCCCGGCCTGGTCGACGGCTCGCGGCTCCCCGAGCCCGTCTTCACCCCGGCGACCAAGGCCGAGCTCGGCGACCACGACGAGAACGTGCGGTTCTCCGTCGTCGTCGACACCGTGGGCCCGGCCGCCGCCGAGGAGCTGCGCGACCTGACGCTCGCGGTCTACGCGCGTGCCGAGTCGATCGCCCGGGAGCGGGGCGTGGTCCTCGCGGACACCAAGCTCGAGTTCGGCACGGACCCGACCACGGGCCGGACCACGCTGGGCGACGAGGTGCTGACCCCCGACTCCTCCCGCTTCTGGCCGGCCGACGCGTGGCAGCCCGGGCAGGCGCAGCCGAGCTTCGACAAGCAGTTCGTGCGCGACTGGCTGACCTCGCCCGCGTCGGGCTGGGACCGTGCGTCCGACGCGCCCCCGCCGCCGCTGCCGGCCGACGTGGTCGCGCGCACCCGGGACCGCTACCTCGAGGCCTACGAGCGGCTGACGGGCCGACCGCTGCAGGTCTGACCTCCCGCGGGCGTCGTCAGGCGCCCAGCCGGACCTCGTCGAGCGTGCGCAGCTCGTGCCAGGCCACCTCCTGCGGGGCCGTGACCGCCAGCACGTCGGCCTCGGGCAGGGGGCCCAGGTCCAGGCCCGTGAGGTCGGCGACGTCGGCCACGGGCACCTGGAACGTGCGGAAGGGCCCGAGCGGGGGCGGCTCGTCGGCTGCGGCGGCCGCGTGCGTGCCGGCGGCGAGCTCGGTGGCCGGCAGCTGCGGCGACTGGTCGAGCACGAACGCCGCCGCCGCCAGGCGCCGGCCACCGTCGAGGGCCCACGCCGCGACCTTCCAGAAGCGCCGTGGCAGGGCGACGCCCCGGTAGACCGGGTCGTCGCCGGCCAGCACCGGGCCCGTCAGCACCGAGATCCGCGTCCGCTGCGCGCGGGCGTGCTCCAGCACGTGGTCCTCCAGGCCCAGCCACAGCTCTCGGCTCTGGTTGAAGCCCGACGCCTGGGGGGCCGCGTTCGGGTAGGTGAACGTGTCGCGGCTCGCCTGCGCGGCCTCCCCCGGGGCACCCCAGGCCGGGTCCCGGCGCCGCACCAGGTGCCCGCGGTCCAGGTCGTTGCGTGCGTACAGCTCGGGTCCCGTCTGCTCGTCCCCGGGCACGCGCGGGTCCAGGCGCCAGTCGTCGTCGCGCGGCACGTCGAGCAGCGTGACCCCGTCGACGTTGACCGCCGTGGCCGCCGCGAGCCGACGGGCCGGGTCCAGCAGCACGGTGAAGTGCGTGGCGGGGAGCTCGCGCACCGGCTGCGGTGCACGCGGCAGCGGGACCTGCGGCCCCAGGAACGTCGGGTCGTACCCCATCAGCCACCCCTGCCCACGAGCGGACCACCGGACCCGGACCACGGTACCCAGGCCGGCCGGACGCCGCCGGGG
>JAEWEJ010000009.1 GCA_023389455.1 Actinomycetes bacterium
GGGTGCCGCGGTGCTCGCGCTGCGGCTCGTCGGGCCCGTGGCGCGCGGCGCCGACGTGCTCGCGCGACGCAGCCGGTCGCTCGTCGCACCCCTCGCGGCCTGGCAGGTGTCGCGCCGGACGGCCGCCGCCACGGGGACCACCCTCGTCGTCGTGCTCGCCGTCACCGCGGCCACCTTCTCGCACGCGTTCCTCGCGACGTGGAACCGGTCGCAGGTCGAGCAGGTCGACCTGGCGCTCGGCACCGACGCGCGCATCGGCGGCATGCGCGCCGAGCGCCTGACGGCCTCGGCCGACGTGCGCGCACCGCTCGACGGGGCCGCCCCCGGCACCCGGCTGCAACCGGTCGTGGACCGCGGCACCACGATCGGCCGCCAGACCGGCCTCGACGGCACCCGCTCGTCGAGCGAGACGCGGCTGCTCGCGGTCGACACGACCGACGCCGCGGCCCTGCGCGGCCGGTCGGACCCCTCCTGGGCCACGATCCTCGACGGGCTGGCCCCCCGCGCGTCCGGCGGCGGCCAGGCGTCGGGCACCCCGCTGCCGGGTGACCCGCAGTGGATCGTCGCCACGCTGACGCCCGGGACGCAGCCCGCCGCCGCGGGACGGGCCGACCTCCAGGTGGCCGTCGAGGACGAGGCGGGCGTCCGGGGATGGCTCCCCGCACCCGAGCACCCGCTCACCGAGCCGTCGACGCTGGTCCTCGAGGTCCCGCGGGCCCGCGGCACGCTGCGCGTCGTCGCGGTGCGGGCCACCGTCCGGCTGCTGGGGCTGCCGGCCGAGCTGGACCCGTCCATGACCACGAACGAGACGCTGGGCCAGGTCGGCATCGCGGTGCACGACGTGCGGGTGATCGACCGCGCGGCGGGGGTCACGTCACGCGACGCGGCCAAGCAGGCCGCCACGAGCGCCGGCACCCCCGTCGACCTCGGGTCCGTGGACTGGCAGGGCTCCGCCACCAGCGACGGCGTGCGCCGTACGGTCGGCACCGGCACGGCGGCCACCGTCCCCGAGCGCGCGTCCCTGCCCGCCGACGCGCTCGTGATCGACGGCCGCTTCGACATGGCGGCGATCGTCGACTCCCCCGGCCTGCTCGTCGCCCGCACGTGGCCCACCCCGGAGGCCGCCCGCGTCGTCATCACCCGCGACCTGGCACGGCAGACCAACGTCCGCGCCGGCGCCACCGTCGCCCTGCACGCGGGCGACGTCGAGGTGGACGCCACCGTCCAGGCGGTCACGCCCCACCTGCCCGGGATGCCCCGGGGCAGCGCGGTGCTCGCCGACCGCGCGTCGCTCGCCGACCTCGTCGCCGAGGCCGGTGGGACCGACCCGCTCGTCGACGGGTGGTGGCTCACCGCGTCCGACGAGGACGCCCCCACCCTCGCGCAGGAGGTCGCCGACGCGACCGGGGCGTCCGTGACGGTCCGCGTCACCCAGCGGCAGGCGGCTGTCGCCGGCCCGCTGAGCGTGGCGGTGCCGGCGGCGCTCTCCCTGGTCACGGGAGCCGCGGGCGTCCTCGTGCTCGTCGGTCTGGGTGCCAGCGCCGCCGCGGCCGTGCGGTCCCGCCGCCTCGAGCTGGCGCGGCTGCAGGCGCTCGGCGCCTCACGGCGCTCGCTGGTGGCGGGGGTCGTCGGCGAGCACGCCCTGCTGGTGACGCTCGGGGCCGGGGCGGGCCTGGCCATCGGCTACGCCCTGGCCCGGGTCGTCGCGCCGATCCTCACGGTCTCGGCGGACGGCCGCCGCCCCGTCCCGGTCCCGGTGCTGGCGTGGGACCCCGGCGCCACCCTGACGATCACGGCCGGGCTGGCACTGGTCGCCTGCGCCGTCGTCGCGCTCCTCGCCGCGACCCTCGTCCGTCGCGCCTCGGGTGCGCTCCTGCGGCTGGGGGACGACCGATGAGCACCACGACCGCGCGCCTGCGCGCCACCACCGCCGACGCACTGCTCGTCACGCGACGACGCGCCGTCCAGGACACTGCGCTGCTCGTCGGCGGTGCCGTCCTGCTGCTGGCCACCCTGGTCCTCACGCTCGCCGTGCCCCGCCTGCTGGAACGCACCGCGGACCACGCCGTCCGGGAGGCCGTCGAGGCGGCCGGCCACGACGCCGACCTGCTGGCGGTGCCGCTCCCGGACCCCGTCACGCTCGGCATCGGCGACCCCGCGACGACCGGCTACGAGTCCGCGCGCTGGCTGTCGACCACGTTCGGCGACGTCGCGTCCGACCCCGTGGTGACGGTCGCCTCGGCGCACACCCTCATGCGGACCCCGGTCGGGATGTTCGCCGCCGACCTCGTGCACGTGGCCTCGCCGCAGGACGGCGAGGACCCGGTGCGGTGGGTCACGGGCAGGGCACCGGCCGCCGTCGCCGAGGACGACGCGGCGGCCGCCGCCGAGGACGACCCGACCGCCCCCGACGACGCAGGGGCGCGGACGGTCCGGACCGTCGAGGTCGGCCTCAGCACGGCCGCCGCGACCGCGCTGGGCATCACGCTCGACGACGGACCCATGACGCTGCGCCGGGACGAGCCCGACGGCTACGACCACGTCGTCGTCACGGGCCTGTACGACCCCGTCGACCCGTCCGCACCGATCTGGCTGGACCACCCGGGCCTGCTCTCGGCGCTGACCTCCCCGCCCAGCGCGGCGGTCGACCTGCAGGTCTCGGCGTACGTGCCGTACGACGCCGTGCCCGACATGGTGAAGGTGGCCGGCAAGCGCGCCGTGACCGCCGCGGCGCGCGCCACGGTGCGCACCGAGGGCATGACCGTCGACGACGCGCACGCGCTGGTCGCGCAGGTCGCGCAGGTGTCCGCCGTCAGCGGTCGCCTGTCGACCGGGCTGCCGGGCGTCGTCGACGCGTTCGACGCCCGGATGGCCGCCGCCCGGGCCCAGGCCTCGCTCGTGCTCGCCGGTGTGGCGACCACCGCGGCCCTGTGCCTCGTGCTCACCGCGTCGCTGCTCACGGGACGGCGCCGCACGTTCCTCGCCGGGGAGCGCGCCCGCGGTGCGTCGATCGCGTCGGTCGCCCTGCGGGCGCTCCTGGAGTCGGCGCCGGTCGTGCTGGTCACCGGCGCCCTGGCGGTGGGTGCGGTCACGTGGTGGCTGCCGGACCAGGAGGGCTCGGTCCTGCTCGCCGTCGCGGTCGCGCTGGTCGCCGTCGCCGCGCCGCCGGTCCTCGCGGCACGTGAGGCCGCGGGC
>JAEWEJ010000031.1 GCA_023389455.1 Actinomycetes bacterium
ACGCCGACGACGGCGACCCGGGCCCCGCACCCGCTATCGCTCACGCCCACGCCCGCGCCGCGAGGTCGGCGGCCTCGTCGGCGGCGAGCGCACGGTCCACGAGCACGGCGGCGAGGCCGGCGTGCAGGACGCCGCCGTCCGGCACCTCGCAGACGGCGTCCCACGCGAGCGCGGGCCCGGCACCGGGGTACTCCGACACGCGCACGAACCACGGACGCACCTGCGCGGGGGGCTGCGCGAGCAGCAGCGTGGTGGTCGACAGCTCGCGGCGCTGGACGAACGCCAGCCACGGCGAGCGCGACCCGTGCACGGCGGCCTCACCGGCCAACCCGTCACCGAGCACCGAGGTGGTGTCCGCAGGTGCCAGCCGCCAGAACAGCCCGCCGTACCCGGCCTGCGGGCGGCCGTTGGTCGCCGGGCTCTCGATGCTCAGCGGCCCGTGGTCGGCGTGCAGCACGCTGCGCCACCGCAGCGACCACGCCACCGCGTCCGGCCACGGGGCGGCGTCCAGGGTGCGCTCCTCGCGCAGCACGGGCCGGCCGTTCTCGTCGAGCCACGTCAGCTCCTCGAGCAGCGAGCGTCCGGCGGCACGTCGGGAGGTGGGCACCTGGCGGCCGTGGTTGGGCAGCAGGGTCGGGCCCTCGTCGCGCAGGAAGGTGCGACCGCCCCAGTAGGAGGTCCCGTTGACGACGGGCACGGCGAACGACATGCCGTAGTGGTGCCGGTGGTCGACGGGGCTGACGTCGGTCAGCGACGTGCCGCCGGGCGTGTGCACCGGGTGCAGGTACGGCCGCGGGGAGTGCACGGGCGGCACGTCGGCGCCGGTGAGGTAGCGCGCGAGCGGCAGCGCACCGGCGTCGGGGGCCTGCGACGTGCCCAGGAGCTCCGCGGTCCCCACGTCCCCGTGGGTGTCCTCCAGACGCCAGGCGACGTCGACGACCGGGGACGGCTCGGCCGGCGCGCCGGACGGCGTGGCCCCGCGGGCGAGGCGGACGGACGGGGGCACGGGACCCGTGCTGGCACGCACGGCGAGGCGCGGGCGGATCGGGACGGGGTCGGGCACGGGGGCCTCCCCGGTGAGCAGCGGCTGCAGGTGGTGCCAGGCCATGCGGCCGAGCTCGGCCTGCGGGACGGCGGCGGTGGTGAGCGAGGGGGTGGCGAAGCGGGCCAGCTCGACGTCGTCGAACCCGACGATCGACAGGTCGCCCGGGACGGCGACGCCGATCTCGTTGAGCCGGGCGAGCAGCCCGAACGCGACGAGGTCGTTGTACGCCACGACGGCGGTGGGCCGGGCGGCGAGCACGTCCTCGGCCACGACGTACCCGGCCTCGACCGTCGCCCCGGCCGGCATCTCGGACAGCAGGACGTCGCCGCGGTGGGCCGCCGCCGCCCGCAACGCCTCGAGCCGCCGCCGGTGCGACGCGCTCTCGGCGGGCCCGGCGAGGTACAGCAGGTGCCGGTGGCCGAGGCCGAGCAGGTGCTCGACGATCTGGCCGATGCCGTCGGCGTAGTCGATCTCGAGGGTCGGGGTGGTGCCGTCGGGCGCGCGGTTGACGACGACGACCGGCCCGACCTGCGGCAGCAGCGCGCGCAGCGTGCGCTCCGGCATGCGCGGGGACACCAGCACGAGGGCGTCGCAGCGCATGCGGGCGTCGAGCACGACGCGCTCCTCGTCCCCCGCGTGCTCCGCGGTGTCGGCGACGAGCACGCGGTACCCGGCGTCACCGGCGGCGGTCGCGACACCCCGCAGCACCTGCTGGAACATGGGGTTGGCCAGGTCGGGCACGACGACGGCCACCGTCTCGGTGCGCCCGAGCGACAGGCTGCGCGCGACGTTGCTGGGCCGGTAGTGCAGCCGGTCGGCGACCTCACGGACGCGGGCGACGAGGTCGGCGTCGACGGTGTCGTGCCCGTTCATCACGCGCGAGACGGTGGCGCGCGAGACGCCGGCGGCGTCGGCGACCTCGGCGATCGTCGCCGTCCCCCGGGGTCGTCGGGTCTGCGGCCGTGGTGCGGTCAACTGCGACCTCCTGCAGGTCGGGCGGGTCGGCGTGGGCCACGCCGTCGTGGCACCCGGACCCGGCACTCTGGTCGGGACACTACACCACCAGAAACCGGTTCCCACCGGACATCGAGCGTGGTAGCGTCCCGGCCGGGAACCGGTTTCCAGTCCGGGGGCAAGCGCATCGACGCGAGCCCCGGGGAGGGGGCCGCGACCTGCAGCCTCCGCCGCGACGACGCGTCGGAGCCGGGCCGAGCACGAAGAGGTGATCGACGATGTCCGTGGTCTCCGAGCTGCGCCGCGCGGCGCGCCCCGGCCCCCCGGGGCCGACGGGCCGCGCTCCGCTGCGACGCGGTGACGGCCGGGCGGCCGCCGTGTTCCTCGCCCCCTGGTTCGCCGGCCTGTTCCTCATCACCGTCGGTCCCATGGTCGCCTCGGCGTACCTGTCCTTCACGGACTACAGCCTCCTGACCGACCCGAGCTGGGTCGGTCTGGAGAACTTCGCGCGGATGCTCGACGACGCGCGCCTGCACAACTCCCTGCGGGTCACGTTCACCTACGTGCTCACGGGGGTCCCGCTGCAGCTCGTCGTCGCCCTCGGGCTCGCGATGCTGCTCGACCGCGGCATGCGCGGCCTGCCGTTCTACCGCTCGGTGTTCTACCTGCCGTCGCTCCTCGGCGGGTCGGTGGCGATCGCGATCCTGTGGCGCCAGATCTTCGGCGTCGACGGCCTGGTCAACGGGTTCCTCGCGTTCTTCGGCGTCCCCGGCCGCGGGTGGGTGTCCGACCCCGACACCGCGCTGTGGACGCTCGTGATCCTGCACGTGTGGACCTTCGGCGCCCCGATGATCATCTTCCTCGCGGGGCTGCGCCAGATCCCCGAGATGTACTACGAGGCCGCCTCGATCGACGGCGCCGGGCGCGTACGGCAGTTCTTCCACATCACGCTGCCGCTGCTCACGCCGATCGTGTTCTTCAACCTCGTGCTGCAGGTGATCGGCGCGTTCCAGTCGTTCACGCAGGCGTTCGTCGTCTCGGGGGGCACCGGCGGCCCGGCGGACTCGACGATGTTCTACACGCTGTACCTCTACCAGAAGGGCTTCACGTCCCTGGAGATGGGGTACGCGTCCGCGATGGCGTGGCTGCTCGTGGTCATCGTGGCCGTGCTGACCGCCATCAACTTCCTCGCCTCGAAGTTCTGGGTCTTCTACGATGACTGAGGTCCGCGTGCGCACAGATCCGCACCCCCCTGCCCCGCGTGACGCCGGCCTCGCCGAGCGCACCTCCGCCCTCGCCGCCGAGAGCCCCGCCCGGCGCCAGAGCTCGCCGTGGCCGCGCCGGCTGCGGTCCACCGGCAAGCACGTGGCACTGGTCGTGCTGGCCGTGGCGATGATCTACCCGCTCATCTGGCTGCTGGTGAGCTCGATCAAGCCGAGCGAGCTGATCTTCCGCGACGTCTCGATCATCCCCACGCAGATCGACCTGGCCAACTACACCGAGGGCTGGAACGCGCTGCTCCACCCCTTCGGCCACTACATGCTCAACTCCGCGATCGTCGTGCTGGGGTCGCTGGTCGGCAACCTGGTGGCGTGCTCGATGGCCGCCTACGCCTTCGCACGCCTCGAGTTCCGCGGCCGCCGGGTGTGGTTCGCGATCATGCTCATGTCGATCATGCTGCCGATCCACGTCGTGATCGTGCCGCAGTACGTGCTGTTCTCCCAGCTCGGCTGGATCAACACGTTCCTGCCGCTGATCGTGCCGAAGCTGCTCGCCACCGACGCGTTCTTCGTGTTCCTCATGGTGCAGTTCTTCCGCGGCATCCCGCGTGAGCTCGACGAGGCCGCGCGCCTCGACGGCTGCGGCCACGGCCGCATCTACCTGCGGATCATGATGCCGCTGGCCGTGCCGGCGCTCGCGACCACCGCGATCTTCACGTTCATCTGGACCTGGAACGACTTCTTCAGCCAGCTGATCTTCCTCACCAACCCCGACATGTACACCGCACCCATCGCGCTGCGGACGTTCATCGACGCCACCGGCCAGAGCTCGTGGGGCCCGATGTTCGCGATGTCGATCGTCTCGATCCTGCCGATCTTCCTCGTGTTCCTGCTCGGCCAGAAGTACCTCGTCAAGGGCATCGCCACGACGGGCATCAAGTAGCACCTCCCCCTCCTCGCACCGGCGCCCCGCCGGGACGAGCCGTCGTGACGGACACCGCCGTCCTGCTCACCCCTAGGAGAGACATGCGCACCCCTCGCACCCGACGTGGCCTGCGGCCGGCCGGCCTCGCGGCCGGCCTGCTGGCCACCGCCCTCGCCCTCACCGCCTGCGCCCAGGGCGGCAGCGCCGACGCGGGCGGTGACGCGACCCCCGCCGGTGGCGACTCCGACGAGCCGGTCACGATCCGCTGGTCCTGGTGGGGCTCGGACACCCGGCACACGCTCACGCAGGAGGTCATCGACCTCTTCGAGGAGAAGAACCCGAACATCACCGTGGTGCCCGACTACACCGACTGGGGCAGCTACTTCGACAAGCTCTCGGTGTCCGTCGCGGGCGGCGACGCCCCGGACGTCATCACCCAGGAGGAGCGCTACCTGGCGGACTACGCGTCGAAGGGCGTGCTGGCCGACCTGTCGCAGCTCGACGTCGACACCTCGAAGATCGACGACACGATCCTGCAGTCCGGCACGATCGACGACGCCGTGTACGGCATCGCCACCGGCGTCAACGTCTACTCCGTCATCGCCGACCCGCAGGCGTTCGCCGAGGCGGGCGTCGAGATGCCCGACGACACCACGTGGACGTGGGAGGACTACGTCGAGACCGCCAACGCGATCTCGGCCGCCACCGGCGGCGCCGTCTACGGCGCGCAGGACTACGGCTTCAACGAGCCCGGGTTCTCGATCCTCGCGCGCCAGCAGGGCCAGTCGCTCTACGACGAGAACGGCGAGGTCGGCTTCGAGCCCGAGCTGCTCGAGCAGTGGTGGCAGCACTCGCTGGACATGCAGGCGGCCGGGGGCCAGCCGGAGGCCGCCAAGACCGTCGAGGTCGACGCGGGCGGCCCCGAGCAGTCGCTCGTGGGCACGAACACCGGCGCGATGGCGTGGTTCTGGTCGAACCAGCTCACCGCGCTGAGCAACGCGTCCGGCCGGCCGCTGCAGCTGCTGCGGGTGCCGGGCGAGTCGCAGTTCGACCGCACGGGCATGTACTTCAAGCCCGCGATGTACTACTCGGTGTCGTCGAGGTCGGAGCACCCGGAGGCCGCCGCCAGGCTCGTCGACTTCCTGCTCAACGACCCGGACGCCGGCGCGATCCTGCTGTCCGACCGTGGACTGCCGGCCAACACCGAGGTGCGCGCCGCGGTGACCGACAAGTTCGCCGACACCGACAAGCAGGCCGCCGAGTTCCTCACGGACCTCGAGGACGAGATCGTCGACGGCCCGGTCGTCCCGCCCGCCGGCGCCGGCCAGGTCGCCGAGATCACCAAGCGCATCAACGCCGAGGTGCTGTTCGGCCGCCTGACGCCGCAGCAGGCCGCCGAGCAGTTCGTCCAGGAGGTGACGACGGCGATCTCCTGACCGCCCGCAGACCGCGCCCGCCGTCACGGGCGCCGGCCGACGCCCCCGCAGGTCAGCCCGCGGGGGCGTCGTGCCGTCCGCCCGCCGTACGCCGTCGCCGCACCGCGCACCTCCCGCGCGGGGCCACCGGTGTGTGAGGGTGGGCGACGGGAGGCGACGTGACGGACAGGATCGACCCCCGCCGGGCGGGCTACGCGTTCACGAACGGCTTCGTCAACGTGGTCGCGACGCTGCCCGGCGGCCGGCAGGTCCGGACCGCGGGGCGCTGCGGCGGCATGTCGTACTCGGTGCTGGACCACCTCGCCGCCGGTCGCGACGCACCGTCCTGGCCGCCCGCGCTCTTCGCCCCCGCGCGGGTCCCGCCCGACGGGCACGTCGTGGCCGACCACCTGCGCACCCGCCAGCTCGACTCCTTCCGCTCGGGCTCGGCGCTGCGGTTCCTCACCTGGTCCGCGCTGCCCGACGGTGACGTGGGGCCGCTCGCCGGCGTCCGGCGACGCACGCGCCGCGAGCTGGCGGGCGTGCTGCGCGCGCTGGCGGAGGGACGTCCCGTCGTCCTCGGGCTCGTCGTCGCACGCAGCGTCGTGCGGTCCGGCGACAACCACCAGGTCGTGGCGACGGGCTTCGCGCGCGCCCGCGACGGCGGGGTCACCCTGACGGTGCTCGACCCGAACACCCCGCACCGCGAGGTCACGCTCGTCGAGGGGTCCGACGGGTGGCGCGCGAGCAACGGGCGCGTCTGGCGCGGCGTCTTCCTGCACGCGTACGCCCCGCGCGCACTGCCCCCGCTGCCGAGCGC
>JAEWEJ010000108.1 GCA_023389455.1 Actinomycetes bacterium
GGCCCGCCCCCCGACGACCTGCGCGCGGACCTGCCGGCGCTGACGGTCCCCACGCTCGTGGTGGCCGGCGCCGAGGACGTCCTCACCGGGGTGGCACCGGTCCGCGCGCTCGCCGCGACGCTGCCCACGGGTCGGCTCGCGGTGCTCGAGGCGTGCGGGCACTACCCGTGGGTGGAGCAGCCCGCGGCGTTCCGGCGCGCGGTCGGCGGGTTCCTGGCCGAGGTGCTGCCCGGCTGACGGCCGGGCAGCGGGACGAGCGGAGGCGCACAGGTGCGGGCGCCCTCGCTCCTCACACCGTGAGCAGCACCTTCGTCGCCCGCCGCTCGTCCATGGCGCGGTAGCCCTCGGCGGCCTGCTCCAACGGCAGCGTCAGGTCGAAGACCGTGCCGGGGTCGATGGTGCGGTCCCAGATCCGCTGGATCAGGTCGGGCAGGAACCGGCGCACCGGCGCCGGGCCGCCGTGCAGGTGCACACCGGAGAAGAACAGCTCCTGGCCGGGCAGCGTGACGTCGTGCGCGACGCCGACGTACCCGACGTGCCCGCCGGGGCGGGTCGACCGGATCGCCTGCATCATCGACTCCTGCGTGCCGACGGCCTCGACCACGCTGTGCGCGCCGAGCCCGTCGGTGAGGTCCTTGATGCGCGTCACGCCCTCGTCGCCACGCTCCTCGACGACGTCGGTGGCCCCGAGGTCCCGCGCGAGCGCCTGCCGGTCCGCGTGCCGGGACATGGCGATCACCCGTTCGGCACCCAGCTGCCGCGCGGCCAGGACACCGAGCAGGCCCACGGCCCCGTCGCCGACGACCGCCACGGTCTTCCCGGGCCCCGCCTCGGCGGCCACCGCCGCGAACCAGCCGGTGCCCAGCACGTCGGACGCGGCCAGCAGCGACGGCACCAGGTCCGGGTCCGGCATCCCCGGCGTCGCGACGAGCGTGCCGTCGGCCAGCGGGATGCGCGCGTACTGCGCCTGGGTGCCGATCGACCCCATGGGCACCCGCTGCACGCAGTGCGACTGGTAGCCGGAGCGGCAGATCTCGCAGGTGTTGTCCGACGCGAAGAACGACCCGACGACGAACTGCCCGACCTGCACGTCACGCACCTGCGGCCCCACCTCACGCACGACACCGATGTACTCGTGACCCATCCACACGTGGTCGACGGCCTCGATCCCGCGGTAGGGCCACAGGTCGGAACCGCAGATGCAGGTCGCGGTCACCTCGATGACGGCGTCCGTCGGCTCCTCGATCCTCGGCTGCTCGCGGTCGAGGACGCGGACCTCGCCGGGTCGTTCCATGACGACTGCACGCATGACGGCGCCCCCTGCCGACCGGTGGTGGCGGGCCGGACGGCACCGCACTCCCCAGCATGCTGACGCGGGGCGCACCCCGCACGCGGGCGCGTCCGGTCGGCGCGGCCCGGAGCAGCCCCCGGCACCGAGGTACGCGACCCGTCGTCAGGCGGTCGGCAGTCCCAGCCCCGCGATCCAGTGCCGCAGCAGCGCGGCGACCAGGTCGGGCTGCTCGTGCAGCAGCGCGTGGCCCGCGCCGTCGGCCACGGTCAGCGAGGCCCGCGGGTAGACGTCGAGCAGCTTCACGGCGTCCGCCCAGCCCACGGAGGCGTCGTGACGGCCCGCCAGGATCAGCGTCGGGTACGGCTGCGGCGCGTCGGCGTCGGGGGCGTCACGCAGCGCCCAGCGCCCGTACACCTGCCCGAACCCGTCCTCGTCGCACAGCCGCGTGCCGGGCAGGACGTGGTCCCGGTACGCCTGGGCGGTGCGGGCGGTGCG
Organism: Actinomycetes bacterium; assembly: GCA_023389455.1. Taxonomy (GTDB): domain Bacteria; phylum Actinomycetota; class Actinomycetes; order Actinomycetales; family Cellulomonadaceae; genus Cellulomonas. The sequence continues at coordinate 1,787 of JAEWEJ010000108.1, forward strand.
CACGACGAGGTACTCCTCGAACCCCGGCACGTCCACGCGGTCCAGCACGTCCGCGGCGCCGGGCTCGTCGTGCAGCACCCGGTGCGCCGGGACGTCCCGGGCGCTGCGGGCCGCCGGGCAGACCAGCGCGAGGCCGACGACCCGGTCGGGCCGCCGGGCCGCCACGGCGCGCGCCAGGTACCCGCCCAGGGAGTGCCCGCCGATCACGAACGGCCCGCCGCCGGCCACCCGGTCGACGAACCGCAGCAGCACCTCGACGACGTCGTCGCCGGCGGTCAGGTGCGCCGGAGCGACCGTCCGGCCGTGCGCGGGCAGGTCCGGGTAGACCCGCCGCAGGCCGGCGACGTCGCCGAGCAGGGGCTCGAGCGCGCCGGCGACCTCCCGGTGGTCGACGCCCGCGCCGTGCAGCACCACGAACGGCACCCCGTCGCCGTGCTCGACGTGGTGCACCCGGACGCCCCCGACCTCGCGGTACACGCCGCCGACGCTAACCCCGTGCGCCGCGCCCCGCCGCCCGTCCGGGACCCGCTCGTCCGGGACCCGCTCGTCCGGGTCCGCCCGTCCGGGTCCGCTCGTCCGGGTCCGCCCGTCCGCAGCCCGGCGCCCGGCGGCCGCGCCCAGCGATGGCGCGGTGGGCGCCCGCGGACCGACCATGGACCCACCCCACGCGAGGAGGGCCCATGGACTCCCCCACGATCGGCGTCACCGGCGCCACCGGGCACGTCGGCGGGCTGGTCGCCCGGCACCTGGCCGACCGGGGCCTGCCGCAGCGGCTGCTGGTGCGCGACCCCGCGAGCCCGCGCCTGCCGGACCTCGGTGCGGACGTCGAGCGCGTCGACTACGGCGACCGGGACCTCAGCACGGCCGCACTGCGCGGCGTCGACGTCCTGCTCATGGTGTCCGCAAGCGAGAGCCGCACGCGCGCGGCCGACCACGAGACGTTCGTCGCGGCCGCCGCCGACGCGGGGGTGCGGCACGTCGTGTACACGTCGTTCGCGGCCGCGGCACCGGACGCCGTCTTCACGCTCGGGCGTGACCACTTCCGCACGGAGCAGGCGCTGCGGGCGTCGGGCATGCGGTGGACGTTCCTGCGCGACACGTTCTACCTCGACGTCCTGGAGGACTTCGTCGGCCCCGACGGCGTGCTGCGCGGGCCGGCCGACGAGGGGCGGTGCGCGTTCGTCGCACGGTCCGACGTGGCGCGCGTGGCGGCGACGGTGCTGGCCGACCCCGCGCCGCACGCCGGGCGGACCTACGACCTCACGGGGCCGCGGGGCCTGACGCTGGCCGAGGCCGCCGCCACGATCAGCGCCGTGCGCGGCACGACCGTCACGTTCCACGACGAGACGCTCGAGGAGGCGTACGCGTCGCGCGCGTCGTACGGCGCCCCCGACTGGCAGGTCGACGCGTGGGTGTCGACGTACACGGCCATCGCGAGCGACGTCATGGCCGAGCCGAGCGACGCGGTCGAGCGGATCACGGGCACGCCGCCGGTCGACCTCGAGACGGTCCTGCGCTCGCGCTGACCCCCCGGCGGCGGTGCCGGGCCACGGCCCGGTAGCCTCGACAGACGTGAGCACCCTGCACCCCGAGGCCGAGCAGTTCCTGCGCGACTACCTGCGTTCCGCCACCCCGGAGCAGCGGCACACGTTCGTGCGCCGGGCCAACTACGACACCGGCGAGGCGCTGGTCCGCTTCGTGCTCGACGACCCGACGACGGACCGCGCGAGCGCGCTGGCCGCGTACTGGATCCTCGGCGCCGGGTACTACTGCCGCTACGCGTCGGCCGACGAGGTCCCGGAGCCCGATCGCCCGACCTGGGAGCTGCTGCGCCTGATCGAGGAGCGCTACGCCGCCGGGTACTGGGCGGACCACGGCATCGGGTTCGACCCCACCGACGACGACGAGATCGACTGGACCGAGGGCGAGGGCGACGACCCGGAGCCGTACCCGGTCCCCGACGTCATGCTGCGCGCGGTGCCCGGCGAGCTCGTCGACGACGAGGACACCGAGGACGGCCTGCCGCTGGACGTGCACCTGCGCTACAGCGCGCTGCTGCGCGGCTGACGCTCGACGACGCGGGCGCGACCGGGCACCCTCGCTGCATGGACCCGTCCATCCACCTCGCCACCTCCCGCGTCGCCCAGGGGTACCGGGCGTTCGCGGAACGGGAGGCCCGCGGGACGTCGCCGACGTACGAGGAGTGGGCGCTCGGCATCAGCGAGGACGCCCAGGTCACGGGCCTGCTCGACGCCCTCGAGCCCCGCGAGCGCCAGCCCAACCTGGTGCTGGCCGCGGCCCGGTGGCACGGCGCGGCCGGCGGGTACGCCGACCTGCGGCGCACCCTGCTGACCCGCTGGGACGACGTCGCCGCGACCCTGCGCACCCGCAGGACGCAGACCAACGAGGCCGCCCGCTGCGCCACGCTGCTGCCGTTCCTCGCCGCGCTCCCGCAGCCGCTGGCGCTGCTCGAGGTCGGTGCGTCGGCGGGGCTGTGCCTGCTGCCGGACCGGTACTCCTACCGGTACGACGACGGCACGCACCTCGACCCGACCGACGGTCCGTCGCCCGTCGTGCTGCCGTGCGCGCTGGGGCCCGGTGTCGCGGCTCCCGCGCGCGTTCCGCAGGTGGCGTGGCGCGCCGGGCTGGACCTGGCGCCCGTCGACGTCGCCGACGACGACGCGTGCGCCTGGCTGGAGACGCTCGTGTGGCCGGAGCACGAGGACCGGCGCACCCGCCTGCGCGCCGCGCTCGCGCTCGCCCGCACCGACCCGCCCCGCGTGGTCGAGGGCGACCTGCTGACGGACCTGCCGGCGCTCGCGGCGCAGGCGCCAGACGCCGCGACGCTCGTGGTGCTGCACAGCGCGGTCCTCGCGTACGTGCCGCCCGACGCCCGCGAGCGCTTCGTCGACCTGGTGGGCACGCTGCCGGGGCACTGGCTGAGCAACGAGGGCGCCCGGGTGATGCCCGCCACCGCCTCGCTCGCGTCGGACCGGGTGGAGCGGGGGTTCGTGGTGAGCGTCGACGGCGTCCCGCGCGCGTACGCGGACCCGCACGGGCGGGCTCTCGCGGCGATCGGGGCCTGAGCCGGGCCGGCGGACCCGCCACCCGGCGCGCGGCGAGCCGGACCTCGCGCGCGCCGTACCGGCTCCCGGGGAGTTCACTGGGGGTGGCCGGTGGTCGACGAGGGGGAAGCCGATGAGCGAACCGGTGATCGAGGTCCACGGGCTGCGCAAGTCGTTCGGCCCGGTCCGCGCGCTCGACGGCCTCGACCTGCGGGTCGAGCGCGGCCACGTGCACGGGTTCCTCGGCCCGAACGGCGCCGGCAAGTCGACGACGATCCGCGTCCTGCTCGGACTGCTGCGGGCCGACGGCGGCACCGTCCGCCTGCTGGGCGGCGACCCGTGGGGGGACGTCGTGGCGCTGCACCGGCGGCTGGCGTACGTCCCGGGCGAGGTCTCCCTGTGGCCCGGCATGACGGGCGGTGCGGCGATCGACCTGCTCGGTGCGCTGCGCGGTGGCCTGGACGGACGGCGCCGGGACGCGCTGGTGGAGCGGTTCGGGCTCGACCCCACCCGGCGTGGCCGGCAGTACTCCACGGGCGACCGCCAGAAGGTCGCGCTGGTCGCGGCACTCGCCTCCGACGTCGAGCTGCTGGTGCTCGACGAGCCGACGAACGGGCTCGACCCGATCATGGAGAACGTCTTCCAGGAGGTGCTCGGGGAGTCGCGGACCCGCGGGACGACCGTGCTGCTGTCCAGCCACGTCCTGGCCGAGGTCGAGGCCCTCGCCGACCGGATCAGCATCGTCCGCGACGGCCGCGTCGTGCAGTCGGGCACGCTCACCGACCTGCGCGCGCAGACGCGCACGACGATCCGCGCGACCCTCATGCGCCCGCTGCCCGCGCCGGCGCCCGCGGTCCTGCGCGACGTCCGCGTCGACGGCGCCCGGATCACGGCGCACGTCGAGACGCTGCGCATCGGCGAGGCCATGGCCGTGCTCACGGTGCACGGGATCCGCGCGCTCACGGTCGCGCCCCCGTCGCTGGAGAGCCTGTTCCTGCAGTTCTACGGCGACGCCGCCCCGGCGCGATGAGCGCCACGACCGCCTCGCTCACCGGGGCCGGCACGCTGCTGCGCGTCGCCCTGCGCCACGAGGGCCCGCTCCTCGCGCCGTGGGTGCTCGCCGTGACGCTGCTGTCGGCGTCGTCGGTGGTCGCGTACCCGTGGGTCTTCCCCGACGCGGCCGCGCGACACGCGCTCGCCGTCGCCGTCGAGGCCAACCCGGCGCTCGGCCTGGTGTTCGGGCGGGCCGACGACCTGACGACGGCCGACGGCTTCAACGCGTGGCAGACGCTGCCGCTGGGTGGCTTCTTCGTCGCGCTCGGGGCCGTCCTCGCGGTCACCCGCGTCACCCGCGGGCAGGAGGACTCCGGCCAGGCCGAGCTGCTCGCGTCGGGGGTCATGGGCCGCCCCGCGCGGCTGCTGACCGGCGTCGCCGTCGCACTGCTCGGGTCGTGCGCCGCGGGAGTGGTCGCCGGCGTCGTCACCGCGCTGTGCGGCGGGACGTGGGGGACGTCGCTGCTGATCGGGGCCACGTACGCCGGGACCGGGTGGATGCTCGCGGCCGTCGCGGCCGTCGCCGCGCAGGTCGGGTCCGACGCGCGGACCGCCAACGCCCTGGCGGTCGGCACCCTCGGGACCCTGTTCCTGGCCCGCGGGGTCTGCGTGGCGCTCGACGCGCCGGCGTGGACCCTGTGGGTCAACCCGCTGGGCTGGATGCTCGAGACGCTACCCGCCGCGGGGAACCACTGGGCGCCGCTGCTGCTCGCGGTCGCCCTCACCGTCGCCGTGGTCGCGCTCGGCTTCGTCCTGCAGTCGGGGCGTGACTACGGGCAGGGGTTCGTCGCGCCGCGCGCGGGACCGGCGCGCGGGCGGGTGCGGGGGCCGCTGCTGCTCGCCGTGCGTCTCGACCGGGGACCGGTCCTCACGTGGGCGATCGCGTTCCACCTGCTCGGCCTCGTGCTCGGGTACCTCACGACGTCGGTCCCGGACCTGGTGGCCGCCGATGCGGGGGTCCGGCTGGTCCTCGCGTCGGGGGCCGCGACACCCGAGCAGCTCACGGCCGCGTTCGTGCGCACCCTGCTGAACCTGGTCGGCGTCGTCGCGGCCGTGCCGGGCGTCCAGATGCTGCTGCGGGTGCGCGCCGAGGAGCGGGCGGGACGCGTGGGGCCGCTGCTGGCCGGGGCGCTGCCCCGCACCCGGTACTACGCGAGCCACGTCGCCGTCGCCCTGACCGCCGTCACCGGCTACCTGGTCGGTGCCGGGTTCGTCGTCGCCCTCATGGCCGCCCGCGCGGACCTCCCGGTCGGGTTCCTCGACGTCCTCGAGCAGACGGTGGCCACCGCGCCCGCCGTCTGGGTCGTCGTCGCGGTGGCCGTCGCGCTGGTCGGCGCCCGGCCGGTCGCCGGCGGGGCGACCTGGGGCGTGCTGGTCGCGACCTTCCTGCTGACGCTGCTGGGGCCGACCTTCGGACTCGACGAGCGGGTGCTGGGTGTCAGCCCGTTCCGGCACGTCCCGCGCACGATGTCCGCCGCACCCGACTGGTCCGGGGTGGGATGGCTCACGCTGGTGGCGGCCGGGCTCGTCGCCGTGGGGCTCCTCGGGTTCCGGCGACGCGACCTGGCCCGCTGAGCGCCGCGCGCCCCGTACCCGGTGGGACCAGAGCCGGCGGCCGCCCCGACGCGCGGTCAGCGGCAGCCGACGCGCTCGGTGTCCAGCGTGATGTCGTCGACCCACACGTCGTACGCCCCCGGCACGGACCCGCCCTGGTAGAGCTGCCACCCGATGCGCACGGTGTCGGCCGTCGGCAGGACGAAGTCGGTGTCCGCGCCGCCGTGCTGCGTGGTGGTCACGGTCAGGTCCGGCTGCGGCACGCCGTCGAACCACACGGCGACACGGTTCTCGGGGGCGTACCACTCGAACTCCACGCACTGCCAGCGGTCCTCGACGGTGGGCGCCGACTCCTGCCAGCTCGTCCAGTCGCCCGTCGGGCCGCCGTCGGCGCCGATCCCCCAGAACGTCGCGTCGGGGCCCACCGTGGGCGCGAACTGCCCGCCGAGCGGCCGCACGATCTCGTCCGAGCCGGTACCGGTGACCTCGACCAGCGTGAAGTGCGCCCAGTCCGGGGCGGTGGGGAAGTCGTCGACCTTGACCCGCAGCCGGCCGTAGAACGTGTTGCCCGGCGCCGCGAGGTCCGTGACCTCGAGGAACGCCTGCCCGTTGTCCTCGGTGTGCACGCGCATCACCTTGCCCGCGCGGCCCGCGCGCTCGACGGACAGCGTGCCGCGGCGCGTGTCGACGCCCCAGTCCAGGCTCGCCGGGCCACCCAGCGGCTGGGACTCGAAGTCCTCGCAGAACAGGGCGTCGGAGCGCGCGCACGGGCCGCGCTGACCCGGCCCGTGCCCGTGCCCACCACCCCCGGCGGACGCGACCGGCGCCAGGACGAGCGTGGTCGCGGCGACCGCCGCGACGGTGACCAGGGTCCGGATCGTCCTCATGCGCGCACCAGCCGTTCCGTCGGGGTGTGGATCCCCGGATGCTAGGCAGCGCGGGTGCCCGCGGTCCCGCCCCGAAACGATTGGCCACCGCAACCCGCGAGCGGGCGGTCGGGCGGTGCGGGGGCGTGAGGAGCTCCGGGCGGACGCGGTGGGGGTTGTCCGCGGCCCGCGGCGGGAGGACGCTCGGACCGTGGACGACGTCGTCGCGTGGCTCCTCGACTCCGACCCCGCGCTGCGCTGGCAGGTGCTGGACGACCTGACCGACGCGACACCGGTCGAGGTCGCCCGCGAGCGCGCCCGCGTCGCGCACGAGGGCTGGGGCGCGCAGCTGCTGGCCGCGCAGGACCCCGACGGGCGGTGGAGCGGGGGCACGTTCTTCCCCGAGTGGGTGTCGACCGAGGCGACGCTGCGGCTGCTGCGGACGTTCGGCCTCGACCCGGCGAGCCCGCACGCGCGCCGGGCGCTCGCGCCGGTGCACGAGTCGGCCCGCTGGGAGTACGACCCGACGATGCGGTTCTTCGACGGGGAGGTCGAGCCCTGCATCAACGGGCGCACGGTGGCGACCGGTGCGTACTTCGGGCAGGACGTGCGCGGGGTGGTCGACCGGCTGCTGGGTGAGCAGATGGCCGACGGCGGCTGGAACTGCGAGCAGGAGAACGGGTCGACGCGCGGCTCCTTCGACACCACCATCAACGTGCTCGAAGGGCTGGCCGAGTACGAGCAGCGTGTCTCCCCCGACCCCGCGGTCACCGAGGCCCGCGTGCGCGGTGACGAGTACCTGCTCGACCGGCACCTGCTGCGGCGGCTGTCCGACGGGCGGGTGGGCCAGGAGCGCTGGCAGCACCTGGCCTTCCCGCACGGCTGGTACTACGACGTGGGACGCGCGCTGGACCACCTGCGCCGCACGCGCCCCGCCCCCGACGAGCGCGCGGCCGAGGCGCTCGACCTGCTCGCGTCGAAGCGCGGCGACGACGGGCGCTGGCGCCTGGAGCAGCGGCACCACGACCGCCTGCTCGTCGACCTCGGGGAGGACGAGGGCGCCCCGAGCCGGTGGCTCACGCTGCTCGCCCTGCGCGTGCTGCGGTGGGCCGGCGCCTGAGCGGCGCCGGCCCGTCCGTCAGGGCGCCCCAGGGCACCTCGGCGTCCGTCAGGGCGTCCAGGGCACCTCGAGGTCGAGGACCCACGTGACGCCGACCCGGTCGGTGAGCATCCCGTACAGCGGCGACCAGGCCGCGGCGGCCAGCGGGACACGGACGTCGGCACCGTCGGCGAGCGCGTCCCAGCAGCCCCGCAGCTCCTCGGCGTCGGTGCCGCGCACGGAGACGTAGACCGGGTTGGTGCCGGGCTCGTACGCGGTGTGCGCGGGCACGTCGTAGGCCATGACGCGGAACCCGGCGGGCGAGGCGACCTGGCCCCACATGACCTGGTCGGCCTCGGCCGGGTCGGTGACGGCACCGGCCTGGGCGTACGTGACGGCCGTGACGTCGCCGCCGAAGACGCTGCGGTACAGCTCGAGCGCCTCGGCCGCGCGGCCGCGGAAGTTCAGGTGGGTCGTGGTGCTGATGGCCATGGTGGCTCCTCGCGGTGACGTGCCGGGACCGTCCCGACACCCCGACGATGCCCGGGCATCAGGTCAGGAACGGTCCTGATCCGCCGCTAGGTTGGCGGGCATGAGCGCGTCGGGCACCACCACGGCACGGCTGCTGCGCCTGCTGTCGCTCCTGCAGACGCCGCGGGACTGGCCGGGGCCGGCGCTCGCTGGGCGGCTCGGGATCAGCGAGCGGACGGTCCGCCGCGACGTGGAGCGGCTGCGCGCGATGGGCTACCGGATCCACGCGGACCGCGGCTCGGCCGGCGGATACCGCCTCGAGGCCGGTGCGCAGCTGCCGCCGCTGCTGCTCGACGAGGACCAGGTGACGGCCGTCGCGGTGGCGCTGCAGGCCGCACCGCTGCTCGGGACCGACGTCGACGAGGCCGCCGAGCGCGCGCTCGGCACGATCCGCCGCGTCATGCCGCCACGGCTGCGGCACCGCGCCGAGGCCCTGCGCTTCGAGACCGCCCCGGACGCCACGCGCCCGGCCGACCCCGTCGCGGCGGACGCGCTCCTGGCCCTGTCGGCCGCCGTGCGCGCCCGGGAGGTGCTGCGCTTCGACTACGCGGGCGGCTCCGCCGGCGACGGACCGGCACCGGACCACGCCGGTCCGGACCACGCGCGCCCGGCACCGCCGCGCCGCGTCGAGCCGCACCACCTGGTCGCCGCACGAGGGCGGTGGTACCTCGCGGCCTGGGACCTGGACCGCGCGGACTGGCGGGTGTTCCGCGTCGACCGGATGACCCCGCGCACGCCGACCGGTCCGCGCTTCGCCCCGCGCCCCGTGCCCGGCGGCGACGTGCGCACCCTGCTCGCGGCACGGTTCACGGGGGCGACGTCGGGCAGCACGTGGCCGTGCCGCGGCACGGTCGTGCTGGACCTGCCCGCCCGCGACGTCGCGCCCTTCGCCGGCGACGGCGTCGTCGAGGACCTGGGCGACGGACGCTGCCGCCTCGAGTCGGGCTCCTGGTCCTGGACCGCGCTGGCGGCGGCCCTCGGACGGTTCGACGCCCACGTGCGCGTCGAGGGCCCGGACGAGCTGCGTGCCGCGTTCGCGCGCCTCGCCCAGCGGTACGCGGACGCGGCGGCACCGCCGCCGGCGGCGGGCACGCCCTGAGCGAACCCTGAGGAACCGCACGGGACGGCCGGAATCGGCCGCGACCGGCGCCGGTTGCAGGGAGGAACCGCACCGTGGCTCCGACGAACAGGACCTGCCATGAGCTTCAGCACCTCCAGCGGCACCCGCGGCAAGGGCATCCCCCTGCCCGCGCCCGTCCTGCGGGTCGTCAACCGCCTCGTCGCACGCCGCGTGCGCGCCACCGGCGGCCGCGGCTTCGCCGGCAGGATGAACGCGCTCGTGCTCACCACGATCGGCGCCCGCAGCGGCGAGGAGCGCACCGTGCCGGTCGCGTGGTTCCCCGGCGACGACGGCACGTGGCTCGTCGTCGCGTCCGCAGGCGGCGACGCGCGCAACCCCGCGTGGTTCCACAACATCGCCGCCCACCCCGACCAGGTGAGGATCGAGGTCGACCGCGAGCACGTGGACGTCACCGCGGAGCAGCTGCACGGCGAGGAGCGCGCCCGGGCGTGGGCCGGCATCGTGGCGGCAGCACCGGGCTTCGCGGACTACGCCGCAGCGACGGACCGGGAGATCCCGGTCGTCCGGCTGGCGCGGCGCCCGGTGGGCTGAGGGCGCCGGACCTCGCACGACGACGCGGTCCCGGCGGCGCCCACGACGGGCTGCTCGCACCGCGCGGCGGGCGCCGAGTGGAGCCCGCACGCCTCCGCCGACACGATCGGATGGTCCCTGAGCGCACCGGGAGGACGCATGAGCACCTGGGCACCCGACGACCTGGCACGGCTCGGCGACGCGGAGGAGCTGCAGCTCGCGTCGTACCGGCCCGACGGGACGCTGCGCCCGTACGTGACCATCTGGTGCGCGCGCGTCGGCGACGACCTGTACGTGCGCTCCGCCTACGGACCCGGCAACGGCTGGTTCCGGCGCGCGAGGGCCGCCGGCACGGGACGGGTCCGGGCGGGCGGGGTCGAGGAGGACGTGACGTTCGAGGCGGCGCCCCCCGACGTCCACGCGGACCTCGACGCCGCGTACCACGCGAAGTACGACGCGCACGGCCCGGCCATCGTCGGGACGGTCGTCGGGCCGCAGGTGGTGGACGTGACGCTGCGGGTCGTCCCGCGCGACTGACCCGGCGGCGACCGCGACGACAGCCCTGCGACCTCTCGGCGCCTCGGCGGGCCGGTCCGGTCAGCCCTCGCCGGTCGACGTCCGCCAGGGGTTGCCCGCGTCGGTCGGGGAGGGCCGCGCCGTGACCTGCACCGCGTAGGTGGGCCGCTCGTGCCCGTCGACCGTGCCGAGGTACGCGTGGCCGGTCATGTGGCACCACACGGGCAGGTCGATCGGGGCGACAGGGTCGGACGTGACGAGGTGGACGACGGCTCCCGCGGGCAGGGTCGCGACCCGGTCGCGCAGCAGCAGGAGCAGCCGGGCGCAGCCGAGGTCGCTGCCGTCGATCGTCAGGACGTCGTCCGTGTGCGCCACGAGCGCGAGGCTAACCCGCGCCGCCGCGCTCGGACATCGCCGTCGGTGACCGAAAGTTGCGAACGGGACGAACCCGACACGGCGCGTCGGACGGAAACGATTAACAGCCCATCCGCAGGGGTATCGGACGCGCTCCCACGCTGCAGACTGCGTCGATAACGGTATCGACCGGACGTGTTCGGGCGAACCGCCGTGGCAGGTTCAGCGGCCCCGCGAGGGAGCGCGGTTCGCACCGCCTGGCACCTCCGTCCTCACCGCACTGGAGCGCCTCCTGATGACCGACACTTTCGCCCCCGTCCGCACCACTTCCCGGCGCCGCTCGCTGCGCGCCGCCCTCGGCAGCGTCGCCGTCGGCGCGCTGGTGGCCGGCACCGTCGCACTGGCCACCCCCGCCTCGGCTCTGGACGTCAACAGCAACCAGACCGGCACCAACGGCGGCTACTGGTTCTCGTTCTGGACCGACAGCCCCGGCACGGTCTCCGCGTCGCTCGGCAACGGCGGCCAGTACTCCACGAGCTGGCGCAACACCGGCAACTTCGTCATCGGCAAGGGCTGGTCCACCGGCACGGGCCGTGCGGTGTCCTACTCCGGCCAGTTCAACCCCTCCGGCAACGCCTACCTGACGCTCTACGGGTGGACCAACGGCCCGCTGGTCGAGTACTACATCGTCGACTCGTGGGGCACCTACCGGCCCACCGGCACGTTCAAGGGCACCG
>JAEWEJ010000137.1 GCA_023389455.1 Actinomycetes bacterium
ATGGCGATGTCCGAGCAGCTCGACCGCACCAGCGGCGACCAGCTCGCGGCGATCGTCTCCGGCATGTCGAGCCTCACCCGTGGCGCGTCGCGCCAGCTGCGTGCGGGGGAGGTGCGCCAGGCGATCATCGAGATGGACAACCTGTTCCTCTTCCTGATGAGCGTCTCCAACGGCTCCGTCCTCGCCGTGGTCGCCGAGGCCACGTGCGACGTCGGCCTCATCGGGTACGAGATGGCGATGCTCGTCTCTCGCACCGAGGCCACGCTGACGCCGCAGCTGATCTCCGAGATGCGGGGACAGCTGCCGGTGGACGGCGCCACGCGGGCGCCCGTCGCCTGAGGCCACCACGATGACCGAACACGTCGAGTACGAGGCCCGTACCGTCCGGCCGTATGCCGTGACGGGCGGCCGCGTGCGCTCGGCACGATCCGACCTGCCTCTCGAGGCGCTGGTCGAGGTCATGCCGGGTGCCGTCGCCGGCATGGGGCTGACACCCGAGAAGCGCGCGATCATCCAGCACGCGTCGGCCGGGTACATCTCGGTCGCCGAGCTGTCGGCGCTCCTTCATCTACCGCTCGGTGTGGTCCGGATCCTCGTGTCCGACCTCACCGACGCGAACTACGTGCGCGTGCACACCTCACAGCCGGTCGAGGTCAATACCGGTGAAAGCCCCGCCCTGTCCCTGAGCGTGCTGGAGAGTGTTCTCAATGGCATTTCCGCCCTCTGACGCCGCCGTCGCCGCTCCGGCGGGGACCGCGGGCGCCATCGCCCCCACCGTCGTCAAGATCGTCGTCGCCGGCGGGTTCGCCGTCGGCAAGACCACGTTCATCGGCTCGATCTCCGACATCGAGCCCCTGAACACCGAGGCCGCCATGACCGAGCACTCCGTGGGCGTCGACGACGCCGGCGGCGTGACGGACCGCAAGACGACCACCACGGTCGCGATGGACTTCGGTCGCATCGCGCTGCCGGGGTCGCTGTGGCTCTACCTGTTCGGTACCCCGGGCCAGGACCGCTTCCTCTTCATGTGGGACGACCTGGTGCGCGGTGCGATCGGTGCCGTCGTGCTCGTCGACACCGACCGCCTGGACCAGTGCTTCCCGGCCGTCGACTACTTCGAGTCGCGTGGCATCCCGTTCGTCGTCGGCGTGAACTGCTTCGACGGTGTGGCCAAGCACCAGCTCGAGGACGTCCGCGAGGCGCTCGCCATCCCCGCCCACGTGCCGGTGCTCTACACCGACGCGCGGTCGCGGGCTGCCACGAAGCAGGCTCTCATCGCTCTCGTGCAGCTCGCCATGGAGCGCTTGCGCCAGCGGTGAGCAACGCACCTGTGGACGGCCGGGCCCCGGGGGGGGCCGGCCCGTCCGCGCGTCACCACGGTCCCGTCGCAGCGGCGTGCCCCCGCGGCGGAGGTCGTCGCCGCACGCGACCCGGACGCCGACGTCTACGCCGACGGCTCGGCGCTGAGCCGGTACATCCCCGCGGCACCCGAGGCGCCGGCGTGGCGCGCGTGGGCGACCGAGCACGAGCCCGCGGTCGTCGTCTCGCAGGTGGCCGTGCTGGAGGCGCGCGTGACCGCGGGCTTCCTCGGCATCGACGCGGGCCTGGTGGTCCTCGACGCGCTCACGCGGCTGCCGCGCATGCGGCTGTCCGACCAGGCGCTCACCCACGCCGTCCCGCTGCTGCCGGGACTCGGTGCGTTCGCGGCCCTGCACGTCGGCGCCGCGCTCGCGCACCGCGACGTCAGGGCGATCGCGACGTACGACGTGCCGACGGCGCGCGCGGCTGCGGAGGCCGGGCTGGCCGTGGTCTCCCCGGGCCGCCCCGACGGCTGGTGGCGCGCGGGCTGAGCCCGCCCCGGCGCCGGGCGAGCGTCGCCCTGGCGTCTCCGGGAGGGTCGGCGCGGACCCTGGGCGGAGTGCGCGCCGCGACCAGCCGGGTGGCCGGCGGGCGGGCCCACCAGACTGGGCGCATGAGCGATGCCGCCCGTCACGAGCCCGTGTGGCACGTCCGCGCCCCCCAGGGGTGGTTGAACGACCCGAACGGGATCGGGCGGTGGGACGGCCGCTGGCACGTGATGTACCAGTGGAACCCCCACGGCACGGTCTGGGGCGACATCCACTGGGGGCACGCGAGCTCGGTGGACCTGCTGCGCTGGGAGCACGAGCCGGTCGCCCTGGCGCCCCGGCCGGGGACGGTCGACGCGGGCGGGGCGTGGAGCGGCGTGGCCGTGCACGACGCGGGCGACGTCGCCCTGCTCTACAGCGCCGTCCGCGACGCCGCGGACACGCGCACCGCGGGCGTCGCGGTGGCGCGGCGCGGACCCGACGGCCGGTGGGTGCAGCCCGACCGGCTCGCGGCACCGCACCCCGACGTGCCGGGCCTGGTCGACGTCCGCGACCCGTTCCTGCTCACCGTCGACGGCCGCCGCCTCGGCATCCAGGGCGCGGGCACGCCCGACGGGGGCGCGGTCGTGGTCTACGGCGTCGACGACCTGGACGACTGGCGGCTGCTGGGCACGCTCGTCGCGGGGCCCGACCTGGCTCCCGGGCTCGACGCCCCCGGCCACGTCTGGGAGTGCCCCCAGCTCGTCGCGGTGCGCGACCGCTGGGTGCTGCTGGTCTCGTGGTTCGAGCGCGGGGACGGGCCGGAACGGTTCGGGGTGACCGCGTACACGGGCCTGCTGGACGTCACGGGCGACGTGCCGCGGTTCGTCGCCGAGGTCGCGACGCCCTTCGACCTGGGCCCCGACCTGTACGCCCCGCAGGCGCTCGTCACCGACGACCGGGTGCTGCTGTGGGGCTGGTCCTGGGAGACCCGCGACGGCACCCGGACGGCCGACGAGATCGCGTCGGCCGGGTGGGCGGGCCTGCTGACGTGCCCGCGGGAGCTCGCGCTGACGGCGGACGGGCGTGCCGTGATGCGCCCGGCGGCCGAGCTGGCGGCGCTGCGCGCCGAGCCGCTGGGCGTCGCCGACGGGGTGCTGATGACCGACGAGCCCGCGTGGCGCGTCGCGGCGTCCGGCGGGCTCGCGGTGGACCTGGTCGACGACGACGGCGACGTCGTGGACGTGTGGTCGACGCGCGGCCCGGTCGAGCTGCTGGCCGACGGCTCGCTGCTGGAGGCGTTCGAGCCGGCCGTCGGCAGCACGACCCGGCGGGTGTACCGGCGGCCGGGGCAGCGGTGGCGCGTGCGCGCTGCCGGTGACGTGGCGGCGCACGTGCTGCGGGTGCCGTCGCCCTGAGCCTGGCCGGGGGCGTCACCCCGCCGGGCGCGTGGCCCGGCCCAGCACGTGCGGGGACGCGGGCTGCGTGCGGCCCGGCGGGAACATGAACCGCTCGACGTCGTCGACGACGAACCCCGCGGACGTGATGGCGCCCACCGTGTCCCGCCCGGTGTGGCAGCCACCGCTGAGGAACGGCCACAGGGTCGCGTCGACGACGCGCTGGACGCGCCGCAGGGTCGGGGTGCGTGCCGCCACGTGCTCGTAGAACCGCAGCTCGCCACCCGGCCGCAGCACCCGGAAGGCCTCGCCGAGCGCCGCGGGGACGTCGCGCACCGAGCACAGCACGAGCGAGGCGACCACGACGTCCACCGACGCGTCCGCGAGGGGGAGCCGTTCGGCGACGGCGTCGACGACCCGCACGGGGACGGCGGCTTCCGCGGCCCGGCGCGTGGCGCGTCCCCGCAGGTAGGGCTCCGGCTCCACCGCCAGCACCGACGTGACGCCGGCGGGGTAGTGCGGGAAGTTCGCGCCGTCCCCGGCCCCCACCTCGACGACCGTGCCCTGCAGCCGCGCGAGGATGCGCCGCCGGTGCGCGGCGACGCCCTGGACGTCGAGCGTCCGCGACGCGCGGGCGTAGACCCGCGCGAAGACCGGGTGGCGACAGGTGGCCGGCACCTGCCCAACGTCGACTGTCGGGCTGTCGGTGTCAAGGGTCGTGGGTGTCGCGGCGGCCGCCGTCCGGCGTGCGTCCCGACGACCTGGGCGCCTTCCGGCCCGGCGCGCCCGAGCGTACGGTCGGTCGTGCGGCCGGCCCTGCCACGTCCGGCCGGGAGGCGCGATGACCATGCTCGTCACCGGGGGCACCGGGAACCTCGGCGGCCACGTGCTGCCGCTGCTGCACGCCGCCGGGGTGCGTCCGCGGGTCCTCAGCCGCCGTGCCCGGACGGACACCCCGCAGGCCACGTACGTCGTGGGGGACACGGTCACGGGCGACGGCCTCGACGCCGCGACGGCCGGCGTCGCGACCGTGCTCCACATGGCCGGCGGCCGCGGGGACGACCGGGCGGCGGCGCAGGTGGCCGCTGCGGCGCGGCGAGCCGGTGTGGCGCACCTCGTCCTCGTGTCGGTCACGGGCGCCGACCGGCTGCCCGTCGGCTACTACCGCGCCAAGGCCGCCGCCGAACGCGCCGTGCAGGCGTCGGGCGTCCCGTCCACCGTGGTGCGCCCGGCACAGTTCCACGACTTCGTGCTCCGCACGCTGGGTCGGTTCGCGGCCTGGCCCGTCGTGCCCGCGCCCCGGGCCATGTGGGCCGAACCGGTCGAGGTCGCGGCCGTGGCACGCCGGCTCGTCGAGGTCGCGCTCGGGCCGCCGCAAGGCCGCGTCCCGGACGTCGTCGGGCCGCAGGTGCTCTCCGCCGAGCAGCTCCTGCGCACCCTGCTGCGGGCCCGCGGCCGGGAAGCGCGGGTCGTCCGTGTCCCGGTGCCCGGGCCCGTCGGGCGGGCGTGCCGGGAGCGCGCGAACCTCGCCGGTCCCGACGCTCTGCGCACCGGCGGGACGTGGGAGGAGTTCGTCGCGGGGGTGTGAGGCCGGCGGCGGCGGGTGAGGTCGGCCGCCGGACAGACGGCGGACGCGTCGGAGGGGACGGGACCGTGCGAATGACGCGCACGCCGAGCAGCCCCGGGGCTGGTAGCGGCTGCCGGTGGTCGTCGACCCGGACGACCCCGCGCACGTGTTGGCCACCACGAGTCACGACGGCTGGGAGTACACGGTGTGGGGCCATCTGGCGCTGTGGGGCACGCTGGTACCGGTCTGCGTCGGCCTGACGTGCTGGCGGCTGCCGTCGCGTCGCGCACCGGGGTGACGACGAGGGTGACGGGGGCGAGGACCAGGACGGCCCGCCGCCCGCACGGTGACAGCCCGTGCCCTGCGCCGCCCGGACGCGTCGGTCCGACCGTCCTGCTGCCCGGTCGTGCCGTGTGGGAGACTCGACGCCGCCGCGGGCTCGCCGCGCGGCAGGGAGGGCTGGCTGAGCGGCCGAAAGCGACGGTCTTGAAAACCGTTGGTGCGGTGACCCCGCACTCAAGGGTTCGAATCCCTTGCCCTCCGCCCAGGTGCGTCGACGAGGTCAGCCGCATGACGTGTCCGCACGAGCGCACACGAGGCCGCCGTCGAGTGACGGCGGCTTCGGCATCTGGTGTCGAACAGCTGTCTCCGGAGCTGTCTCCACCGGGAGACGGTCGGCAGGCGATGCGCACCAGCAGGTTCAGAGCGTTCGTCTGATCCAACACTCTGACCAGGACGAACGCGCGCCAGGCGGCTCAACGCCGTCGTCCGTGAGTGGCGCGGCGCGCCTCGAGGCTCGGGAGCCACGAGGCGCGAGGTTCGCCGGGAACGGGCGGCGAAGACGTCCCCG
This sequence comes from Actinomycetes bacterium, assembly GCA_023389455.1. Taxonomy (GTDB): domain Bacteria; phylum Actinomycetota; class Actinomycetes; order Actinomycetales; family Cellulomonadaceae; genus Cellulomonas. The sequence continues at coordinate 5,641 of JAEWEJ010000137.1, forward strand.
CCACCGGCTGGACGACCAGGTGCGTCATGTCACCGTCGTCGCCGAGCATGACCACCTGGAGCGGCTCGTGAGGTCGCCTGTGGCGCGCCGCGGGATCGATGGGCCGGTCCGCCTCCGCCGGGGACGACGGCGCCATGGAGTCCCGGCACGCGCTGCCGCAGGAGAACGTCCTGGACCGGCGCCGCTGGGCCACCCGCGACGAGCTGCACGACGCGATCGTGTTCTGGATCGAACGGACATGTAGCGGCCGCCGACGCCAGCGCACCCTCGGAGAACTCACGCCCGTCGAGCTCGAGCTCGCCTTCACCGCTCAGAACGCCGCTCTTGCGGCGTGATCACGCCATCGAGCGCCGCTGCCGACCTGCTCTTTTCCTCAGGTGTCGCGAACACTCCGCCGAGTCGACTCAGAATGCACCTCGGCTGTGTCGACGGCTTCGTCGGGAAGCCCGCACGGGGGTTAGCGTGCAGGGCATCCGACGATGCAAAGGAGCATTGTGACTTATGTCGGGGTCTACGTCTCCCACTCCCTGTCCACGCCACGCTGACAAGGGTCGGCCACCCCAGGTCCGCGGGGTTCCCGTCAGCCTGGCCGCGGCCGTCGAGACCATGGTCGACCATGGACGGCAGCGGTGAAGCGCGACGCGTGCGGTCAGTACAGGGTCGTGCTGGCCGACGACCACAACCTCGTGCGCCAGGGCGTGAAGTCACTCATCAACGGGACCGCAGACATGACCGTCGTGGCCGAGGCGAGTGACGGCCGCGCTGCGCTGGACATGGTGCTCAACACCGCTCCCGACCTCGTGATCCTCGACATGGTCATGCCGAAGATGACCGGGCTCCAGGTTGCCGCAGAGCTGCGGCAGCGCAACGGCAGCTCCCGGTTGCTCTTCCTCTCCGCAGCCACGAGCGAACGCTTCGTCTCCGAGGCGATCAGACTCGGCGCCTCGGGATACCTCCACAAGTCCACCAGTGCGACGGACTTCCTGCACTCGTGCCGGCGCGCCCTGCACGATGACGGGTTCGTGCTCCCCGACCAGGGGTGCCTGACCGCCGAGGACCTCGAGCACCTGCGCTCGCGCAACAACGAGCTGTGCTGCCGTGACCTGCTGAGCCCGCGTGAGGAACAGGTCGTGAAGCTGATCGCGGAGGGCTTCTCCGGGGCGGAGATCGCCAGGATGCTCGTGATCAGCCCCAAGACGGTGAGCGGCACCGGGCCAACGCGCTCGAGAAGCTGCGACTGAAGGACCGCGTGGGACTGACCCGCTTCGCGATCCGCAACGGCCTGATCGACCCATGAGGGTCGCGACGACGATGAAGGTGAGGAACTGGTGAGGCTGGAGATGGCGCGCAAGCTCGCGACACTGCTCCGGGAGCGCAACGAGATCGACAAGCGCCTCGGGAACGTGATCGCCGCGGAGCTCGACCGCACCGCGGTGGGGCGCTGGGTCGCCCACGAGGTGCTCGGGGTCGAGCTGGGGGAGGACGGTGGCCCGGACCGACTGCCGCCGGACGCCGCGTGGGCCGAGGGCTTCGGCCCCGAGGTCACGGTCACCTGGGCGCCCGCCGACGAGGTCCCCGGTGGGGCGCGCTGCCTGCTGGTCCTCCACGGCAGCGAGCGCACCAGTGGGGTCTCGATGTGGTGGGTCGACACGCTCGAGCTGGTGGACCTCGAGAGCGGTGCGCGCCTCGTGCTCCACGAGACCGCGCAGGACTCGGGGTTCTCGGGTGTCCTCGAGGACGCCCAGCACGCCACCTTGGTCCTGTTCTCCTCGAGCTACCAGCCGAAGCTGAGCAGGTACCACTGACCCTGCCGATGCGCTGACTCTCGGCGCTGGACTCACGAAGGCTGTCGTCACGAAGGCCCCGTCCGATCTCGGACGGGGCCTTCGCCGTGTCGAGGGGCCCCCGCGTGCCCCAGCCCTCCCGGGGCGGGCTGTCGAACCTCGCCCTGCGGGACCAGGCCTGGGTGGCCGGGCGTGCGTGACCCAGCCTGCGGGACGGGGCCGTAGGACCGGGCCTGCGAAGCCGACATGCACCGCGCGAGAGTTCCGCCTCGGGACCTATGGCCCTCTCCTTGGCCTCCGGATGCGGTGTTTCGGGTGCTTTCGGCGTCCTCTCTCGAAAGCCAGGATGGGTGTCCCCGTCCATGGTTTCGGCGCCCCGTCTGGCGCACGATCGGCACACGATCTCAGTAGCCGGAAACCAATGAAGGTTCCGCAATCGAGAAGGGGCTCCACGTGCCGACGTACGTCTACTCCTGCACTGACCACGGTCGGTTCGACCGTATTTTTCGAATGAGTGAGGTGTGTGATTCCACACCCTGCCCCTCGTGCGGGTCGATGGCACGACGCGCGATGGCCGCCCCGATGCTCAACCTCGGCGACTCCACGGCACGCCGGCTGATCGACGCCACCACGGCTACCAGCGACCGTCCCCAGGTGGTCAACGCTCTCCCGGGCCGGCCCCGTCGTCGTCAGAAGGTGACGCACAACCCGCTCGCGGCAAAGCTGCCGCGCGCCTGAGCGCGCTGGGCCTCACTCCCGGTGCACGTCACGAAGGGAATGAACGATGAGCAACGTAGGGCTCCTCTACGTCGGGGCGATCCTGTTCATCAATGGCTTGAGCATGATGGGGATCGTGCGCGGCAAGGGTGCCACGCCCCTCAACTGGTTCGTCGGTGGACTGCAGATCATCACTCCGACCTACCTGATCTTCACAGCCAGTGGGGACATGAACCAGATCTTCTCTGCTGGCGGCCTGTACCTGTTCGGGTTCACGTACCTGTATGTCGCGATGAACAACACGTGGGGCTTCGATGCGACGGGCCTCGGGTACTACTCGCTCTTCGTCGCCGTGGTCGCCGTGGGCTACGCGATCGTGAATGTGGTCAAGTTCGGTGACTACGCCTTCGGCGTCATCTGGCTCCAGTGGGCCTTCCTCTGGTTCCTCTTCTACCTGCTGATGGGCCGTGGGCTCGATCGGCTCGGCTGGTTCACCGGTGGCATCGCGGCCCTTCAGGGCTGGATCACCGGCGCCATCCCCGCGTTCTTCCTGCTCATCGGTGTGTGGCAGGAGGCCTCGATCGTCGCGCTCGCCGTGGCCGAGGCAGTGATCTTCGTCATCGGCGCGCTCCTGCTGTGGTCCAAGCGGCCCACGACGGTGCCTGCCGGTGGGGAGGTGGTGCGTTAGATCCCTCGGAACGCCCCAGCACCATCGAGTCAAAGACGACTGGAGAAACGGAAGAGCAATGCCCAAGAACCTGTTCCCCCTGGAGTCCGGCAAGGCCTTCGAGGACCACGACATCGTCGGTCACAACCGCTGGCACCCGGACATCCCCCCGATCGCCACCGTCAAGCCTGGCGAGTCCTTCCGCGCCGACGTGCGCGAGTGGTTCGACGGGTACATGAAGAACGACGACTCGGCCGAGGACATCCTCACCGCGCCGCTGCACACGGTCCACAAGCTCTCCGGCCCGTTCCGTGTCGAGGGCGCCAAGCCTGGTGACCTGCTGATCGTCGACATCCTCGACGTCGGCCCGATCCCCCAGGAAGAGGGCCCCCTCGCCGGCCAGGGCTGGGGCTACACCGGTATCTTCGCGAAGAACAACGGTGGCGGCTTCCTGACCGACATGTTCCCCGACGCCTACAAGGCGATCTGGGACTTCGAGGGCGGCTACGCGACCTCGCGCCACGTCCCCGAGGTGCGTTTCGCCTCGATGGTCCACCCGGGCCTCATGGGCACCGCTCCCTCCAAGGAGCTGCTCGGCACGTGGAACGCTCGCGAGGCTGCGCTCATCGCGACCGACCCCGACCGCGTCCCCGGCCTCGCGCTCCCGCCGCAGGCGTACGGTGCCGTGCTCGGTTCGCTCACGGGTGCCGAGTTCGACCGCGTCGCGGCCGAGGGTGCTCGTACGGCTCCTCCCCGCGAGAACGGTGGGAACCAGGACATCAAGAACTTCACCGCGGGTACGCGGGTGTTCTACCCGGTGTTCGTCGACGGTGCGAACCTGTCGTTCGGTGACCTCCACTTCTCGCAGGGCGACGGTGAGATCACGTTCTGTGGCGCCATCGAGATGGGTGGCTACATGGACGTCCGCGTCGACGTGATCAAGAACGGCATGGAGATCTACGGCGTCACCGAGAACGCGATCTTCCAGCCCGGTATCACCGGACCGGTCTACAGCGAGTGGCTGGCCTTCTCGGGCACCTCGGTGACCCTCGACGGCGAGCAGCGCTACCTCGACTCGCACCTGTCCTACCAGCGTGCGTGCCTTCACGCGATCGACTACCTCACCAAGTTCGGCTACAGCCCCGAGCAGGCGTACCTGCTGCTCGGTGCGGCGCCGATCGAGGGTCGTCTCTCCGGCGTGGTGGACATCCCGAACTCGTGCTCGACGGTGTACCTCCCCACCGCGATGTTCGACTTCGACGTGCGGCCCGACGTCAATGGAAAGCCGCACCAGGTCACGCAGAAGGTTGCCGCGCCCCGGGCCGCCAACCGCTGACCCGTTCCCCCAGGCGCTGAGCACGTAGGGCGCCGCCGGGCGTGGGGGTGGACTGCCTCGCAGTCTGCCCCCACGCCCCGTTCGAGGTCCGCGCGCGACCAGGTCGCCCGCGGCGAACCATCATGTGGAAGGCGATGAGTTCCCCCATGTCCGTCCTCAGCAAGAAGAGCTCTGTAGCCCCCAAGGGCTACAACCGGTGGCTCATCCCGCCTGCGGCGCTGTGCGTTCACCTGTCGATCGGGCAGGTGTACGCCCTTTCAGTATTCAAGATTCCTCTCGAGCACCACTTCGACGCCTCGCACACGCAGATCGGCTGGATCTTCTCGCTCGCGATCGGCATGCTCGGGACCTCCTCGGCCCTGTTCGGCAAGTGGGTCGAGAAGAACGGTCCTCGCAAGGCCATGGTGGTCGCCGCCGCCTGCTGGGTGAGCGGCTTCCTGATCGGGGCGCTCGGTATCGCGACGGGTCAGCTGTGGTTGCTCTACCTCGGGTACGGCTTCCTCGGCGGTATCGGTCTGGGCATCGGCTACATCTCGCCGGTCTCGACCCTCATGAAGTGGTTCCCGGAGAAGCCGGGACTGGCCACCGGGATGGCCATCATGGGCTTCGGTGGTGGCGCGCTGGTCGCGGCCCCCTTCGCCACGGCGCTCATGAGCGCGTTCAACGGCGGTGGTTCCGAGATCAGCGGCTCGGCGCTCGTGTCGACCTTCGTCACGATGGGTCTGACCTACGCGGTCCTCATGGCCCTGGGTGCCACGCTGATCCGCATCCCTCCGGGCTTCGAGGACGACGAGACCTCCGAGCACTTCCCGGGCAAGGGTGGTGCACTCGTGCGCACCACCCGTGCCGTGCGCACCCCGCAGTTCTACCTGCTGTGGATCGTGCTCTTCACGAACGTCACCGCGGGCATCGGCATCCTCGAGAACGCCGGCCCGATGATCCAGGACTTCTTCCGCGTCGACGGCACCTCGCCCGTCACGGCGGCGATGGCGGCCGGCTTCGTCGGTCTGCTGAGCCTGGCGAACATGGG
>JAEWEJ010000171.1 GCA_023389455.1 Actinomycetes bacterium
CCCCCCCCCCCCCGGCGCGGGGGGGGGGCCCCCCCCCGGCCCCGGCGTCCGGGTCACGCGAACGCGCGCATGCGCTGCAGCAGCTCCGGTCCGCGCCGGTCCAGGAGGGACCCGCCGACCCGGACGCCCGCGACCAGCACGACGGCGCCGAGCACCACACCGACCAGGAGCGCGAGCCAGCCCAGCCCGGCCGACCCGCGGACCACCGCGAGCACCGTCAGCAGCACCGTGGGGGTGGCGAGCGCGCCGACCGCGGCGAACCCGACCAGCTGCGACGTGAACGCCGCGGCGCTCGACCCCTGCTTGGTGCCGAAGGGGTTCTCCCCCGGCTGCTGGACCGGGTACACGACCGCCGCCGAGACGACGCTGGAGCACCCGAGGGAGGTCAGCAGCAGCCCGGTGCCCGCGCCGAGCAGGGCGGGCAGCGCGTCCCACCGGTCGGTGTACCAGACCGTGCCCAGGACGAGCACGACCATCGCGACGAGACCCAGCACGCCGGCCGTCGCCACGCGCCCCCAGCGGTCCGCCACGCCGCGGACCGGGGCCGCCAGGTGCGTCCAGTACGCCGTCCCGTCGTAGGCCACGTCCGCCGAGATGCTCCACCCGACCAGGAACGCCGCGAGCGGGCCGGCGGCCAGGACCCCGAGCCCACGCTCGGGCGACATGAAGGCGAGCACCAGGGGCAGCACGGGCACGACCGCCACCGCGATCGCGTAGCGCGGGTCGCGCACCCAGTACGTCGCCGCCCGCGCCGCGATCGCGCCCGTGGGGGTCGCGGGCAGGCGCCCGAACCAGCCCGAGCCGCGGGCGCGGGAGTCGCCGCCCGCGCTCACCGGCTCCGTGAGGGTGCGGTCCAGCGCCCACGACCACACCCGCAGGGCGATCGCGACCGTCGCGACCGCGATCAGCAGACGCAGCCCGGCGCCGGCCCAGTCCCCGCTCGCGACCGCGGGTGCCAGCCCCCAGGCGGCGCCCACCGGTGTCCAGGAGAGCACGCCGGAGAGGGTGGCGATCCCGTCGAGGGACCCGATGCCCTCCGTGAGGGCACCGAGCACGGGCCCGAGGAGGACGAAGGGCAGGACGGCGACGGCGGCGACGACCTCCCGGACCCGCCGCCTGCCGATGAGCGGTGCGAGCGCGGACGTCGTCGCCCGCGACCCCACCGTGCAGGCCAGGACGGCCAGCACGCCGCCGACCAGGGCCGCCACGGCCGCCGCCGGCTCCCGCCACCACGACAGGGGGGTCGCCAGCGCGCTGAGCGTCGTGACCACGCCGGGGATCCCGAGCATCCCGGCGAGGGTGAGCCCCACCAGGAGGTCGCGCCGCGGCACGCCGAACGTCACGAACCGGCGGGGGTCGAGCGTCGCGTCGACGCCGAAGGCGACGAGCGGGATCACCCACCAGCCGAGCACGAGCAACGACCCGACCAGGACGAGGACGTCGCCACGCAGGGGCACGTCGACGAACCCGAGGGCGAACAGGCCGATGACCACGGCCCCGAGCACGGACAGCCCGTACAGGGCACCGACGACGACGCCCACGACCTGCCACACGCTGCGGCGCAGGCCGTTGCGCAGCAGCGTCAGCTTCAGTCGGACGAGGTGCGCAACCACGCGATGCCCTCCCCGCTGATCCGCCCGCCGACGAGGTCGACGAACCGCTCCTCGAGCGTGCGCCCGGCGCGCACCTCGTCGACCGTCCCCGCGGCGAGCACGTGCCCCTCGGCGATGACGGCGACGTGGTCGCACATGCGCTGCACCAGGTCCATCACGTGCGACGAGACGACGACGGTGCCGCCGCCCGCGACGTACTGGTGCAGGATCTCGCGGATGTTCGCGGCCGAGACCGGGTCGACGGCCTCGAACGGCTCGTCGAGGACCAGGACCCGCGGGGCGTGCACGAGCGCGCACGCCAGCGCGATCTTCTTGGTCATGCCCGCCGAGTAGTCCACGACCAGGGTGTCGCGGTCGTTCTCGAGGCCCATGGCCGCGAGCAGGTCGCCCGTGCGCGCCGTGACCGTCGGCCGGTCGAGGCCCTGCAGCAGTCCCGCGTACGTCACGAGCTGGGCGCCGGTGAGCCGGTCGAAGAGCCGCACCCCGTCGGGCAGCACGCCGAGCATCCGCTTGACCGCGACCGGGTCCGCCCACAGGTCGACGCCGTGCACCAGGACGGTGCCCGCGTCGGGGCGCAGCAGCCCGGTCGCCATCGACAGCGACGTGGTCTTGCCCGCGCCGTTGGGTCCGACGAGCCCGTAGAACGACCCGGCGGGGATCGTCAGGTCGATGCCGGCGACCGCCACCTTGTCGCCGAACCGGCGCCACAGGCCGCGCAGCGCCAGCGCGGGCGCGCCGGGTGCCGGGGCGGGTGCGCCGGGGGCGGGCGCGTTGCCGACGGTCGCGGGGCCGGGGGTGGACGTCACGGCCGGACCGGCCGGCGCGTGCGGGGCTGCCGGGGCCGCGGCGGGCACGGCCCCGGACGCACCGGACGTCCCCGGGTCCGGGCCCGGTGCGGGCTGCGGGACTGCGTCAGGAGTGGTCACGCGACCGACCCTAGGGGCCGGGCACGTCCGGAGGATCGGCCGCTGGACTGAACTGCGCCTCGGTCGCGAGGCTGGTCGCGGGCTGCGCGACGGGCGGTCCGGTGTCGGTGCCGTCTGGCACGCTGCGGCGCATGGACCCCACCTCCCCCGCCGCCGTCCCGCTGCTGCTCGCCCTGCTGGTCGGGGCGGCGCTCGGCGGTGTGGTGGCCTGGGTGGTCGCGTCCTCGCGGGCCGCGCGCGCGGCCGAGGAGCGGGTGCGCCTCGCCGAGGTCGAGGCGGCACGCTCGCGCGCGCTGCTCGAGGCCGAGCGCGCGGGCACCGGCGACCGGTTCCGCGCCCTGGCGGACGAGGCCCTGGCCGCGACGAGCGAGCAGTTCCTCGCCCTGGCGCACCAACGGCTGGCCGCCGAGCACCAGACCCAGGTCGGCGAGCTCGCGCAGCGGGAGCAGGCGGTCCGCGCGATGGTGGAGCCGCTGGCACGCACGCTCGACCACGTGCGGTCCGAGCTGGTCGAGGCCGAGCGGGCGCGCGTCGAGGGCAACGCCGCGCTCGGCGAGCAGGTCCGGGCGATGCGTGCCGCCTCCGAGCAGCTGCGCGGCGAGACGTCGCAGCTGGTCACCGCGCTGCGCTCGTCGCAGGTCCGCGGCCGCTGGGGCGAGGTGCAGCTGCGCCGGGTCGTCGAGGCGGCGGGCATGCTGGCCCACGTCGACTTCGTCGAGCAGGAGCAGGTCCGCACCGACGACGGCCTGCAGCGGCCCGACATGGTGGTGCGCCTCGCGGGCGGCAAGAACGTGGTGGTCGACGCCAAGGTCGCGTTCCTCGGGTTCCTCGACGCGGCGCAGACCGACGACGAGCGGGTGCGGGCCGAGCGGCTCGCCGCGCACGCGCGGCACGTCCGCAAGCACGTCGACGACCTGGCGTCCAAGCGCTACTGGGACCAGTTCGCGCCCGCGCCGGAGTTCGTCGTGATGTTCGTGCCCGCCGAGTCGTTCCTGCACGCGGCCGCCGACCAGGATCCCGCGCTCATCGAGTACGCGTTCGAGCGCAACGTCGTCATCGCGACGCCGGTCACGCTCCTCACGCTGCTGCGGACGGTGGCGTACGCGTGGCGGCAGGACGCGCTGGCCGCGAACGCGCAGCAGGTGCTGACGCTCGGCAAGGAGCTGCACGGGCGGCTCGCGACGATGGGCAGCCACCTCGCCCGGCTGGGCCGCTCGATCGACGCGGCCGCCGGTGCGTACAACCAGGCGGTCGGGTCGCTGGAGTCGCGGGTCCTGGTCAGCGCCCGGCGCTTCGCCGACCTGCACGTCGTGGACGGCGACCTGCCCACGCCGGCCCCGGCGAACCCGCGGCTGACCGCGCTCAGCGCACCCGAGCTCGTCGCGTCGGCGGCGGACCAGGTCGTCGCGCTGGACGACCTGGTGCTGGGCGACCGCGCCGAGCGGCGTGACGCCCGGGCACTGCAGGACGAGTCGACCCGGCCGGGCCGGGCCGACGGCGACGCGTCGACCGCGTGAGCGCCGACGTCAGGCGGGCTGGACGTCCAGCCGGCGACGGCCCTCGGGACGCGGGCGGCCCGCGGGCTCGCCGGCCTTCTTGAGGTCGGCGCGCAGCTCGCGCGGCAGCGAGAACATCAGGTCCTCCGTCGCCGTGCGGACCTCCTCGACGTCCGCGAAGCCGTGCTCGGCGAGGAACGCCAGGACGTCGGACACGAGGATCTCGGGCACCGAGGCGCCCGACGTCACACCGACGGTCGTCGCTCCCTCGAGCCACGCCGGGTCGATCTCGGCGGCCTTGTCGACCCGGTACGACGAGCGTGCACCGGCGTCGAGCGCGACCTCGACGAGCCGCACCGAGTTCGACGAGTTGGCGGAGCCGACCGTGATGACGACGTCGCAGGCGGGGGCGAGCTTCTTCACCGCGACCTGGCGGTTCTGCGTCGCGTAGCAGATGTCGTCGCTCGGCGGGTCCTGCAGGTGCGGGAACCGCTCACGCAGGCGGCGGACCGTCTCCATCGTCTCGTCGACCGACAGCGTGGTCTGCGAGATCCACATGACCCGCTGCGGGTCGCGGACCTCGACGAACGCCGCGTCGTCCGGGGAGTTGACCACCTGGATGTGCTCGGGGGCGTGACCCTGCGTGCCCTCGACCTCCTCGTGCCCGTCGTGGCCGATGAGCAGGATGTCGAAGTCGTCCGCGGCGAACCGCACGGCCTCCTTGTGGACCTTCGTCACCAGCGGGCACGTCGCGTCGATCGTCTGCAGGTTCCGCGCCGCCGCGGACGCCTTGACCGCGGGCGAGACACCGTGCGCGGAGAAGACGACACGCGCGCCCTCGGGCACCTCGTCCGTCTCCTCGACGAACACCGCGCCGCGCGCCGCGAGCGTCTCCACGACGTGCCGGTTGTGCACGATCTCCTTGCGCACGTACACGGGGGCGCCGTAGTGGTCGAGCGCCTTCTCGACGGCGACGACCGCGCGGTCCACGCCCGCGCAGTACCCACGGGGGGCCGCGAGCAGCACGCGCTTGCGCGGCGGGGGCGCGTCGGCGCGGAGGGCGGGGTCGGAGGTGGTCGAGGTCACCGGTCCAGTCTAGGCCGGGCGTCCCGGACAGCCCGGGCGAGGGTGGCCACCGTCACCCGACCTCCACGAGTCCACCCGCAGCGCACCACCCTGCGGGACGTGTCGGTGCGGTGAGGCAGGCTGGGGACCGTGCACGACGAGACAGTCGCCCCGGCGGCTCCCCTGCCGCTGCCCCTCAAGGCGGCCGACACCACGCCCGAGCGCCCGTGGCCCGTCCGCCACCTGGCGCCCAAGGTCGCGGACTACGTCGCCCGCATGCCCCCGGTGTGGGTCGAGGGCCAGGTGCTCAACGTCCGCCGGTGGAACTCCCTGCTGTTCCTCACGCTGCGCGACACGGACCTCGACATGTCGCTGTCCGTCACGCTGCCGGCCGTCGCGGCGATGAGCCTGGGCGACCGGTTCACGGACGGCGCCCACGTCGTGGTGCACGCCCGGCCGCAGTACCAGGTGAAGAAGGGCTCGCTCGGGTTCGCGGCCGACCGGGTCCGGCTGGTCGGGCTCGGCGAGCTGCTGGCGCGCATCGAGCAGCTCAAGGGCGTCCTCGCGGCGGAGGGGCTGTTCGACGAGTCGCGCAAGCGGCCGCTGCCGTTCCTGCCCGCGGTCGTCGGTCTGGTGTGCGCGCAGCAGGGCGACGCGGAGCACGACGTGGTGTCCAACGCCCGGGCCCGCTGGCCCGCGGTGCAGTTCGAGATCCGCCGCGTCACCGTGCAGGGGCCGAGCGCCGTGCCGGAGGTCAGCGCCGCGATCGCCGAGCTCGACGCCGACCCGCGCGTCGAGGTCGTCGTCGTGGCGCGCGGCGGCGGCTCGTTCGAGGACCTCCTGCCGTTCAGCAACGAGACGCTCGTGCGGGCCGCGGCAGCCTGCCGCACGCCGCTGGTCAGCGCGATCGGGCACCACATGGACGCGCCCCTGCTCGACCTGGTGGCGGACCTGCGGGCGTCGACGCCCACCGACGCCGCGAAGCGGGTGGTCCCGGACGTGACCGAGGAGCGGGCGCGCGTCGTGCAGGCCCGCACGCGCACCCGGGCGGCGCTGACCCACCGCCTGGCACGCGAGGAGTCGACCCTCGCGCACCTGCGGACGCGACCCGTCATGGCCCGGCCCGAGACGATGGTCGGGCCGCACGAGGACGCGCTGCACCGCCTGACCGTCCGCGGCCGCACGGTGCTCGACGCGGCGCTGGGCCACGCGGCGACGACGACCGCGCGCCTCGCCGGCCAGGTCCGCGCCCTGTCCCCCGCCGCGACCCTGGAGCGCGGCTACGCCGTGGTGCAGCGCGCGGACGGGACGGTGGTGCGCAGCCCCTCCGACGTCGCCACGGGCGACCCGCTGCGCGTCCGCGTCGCAGCCGGCGAGCTCGCGGCGCAGGTCGTGGACGCGGCACCGGACGCCGGACCGGCGCGCCGAGGTCGCACCCGGGCTGGTTGACTGTGCCCGTGGCACGACGCGACACGACCGCCCCCGACGGCACGGGGGGCGACACCACCTCCCCGACCCCCGCGGCACCCGACCCGGCGACGCTCGGCTACGAGCAGGCCCGTGACGAGCTCGTCTCGATCGTGGCCCGGCTCGAGTCCGGGGCGGGCACGCTCGAGGAGTCCCTGGCCCTGTGGGAACGGGGCGAGGCCCTCGCGGCGCGCTGCCAGGAGTGGCTCGACGGCGCCCGGGAGCGCCTGACCGCGGCACGCGGCGGCACGTCCGCGGCGGCACGCCCGGACGACGAGGCCGCCGACGCGGCCGACGAGGAGGAGGCACGGTGAGCGGCAGCACGGACGGACGGGCCCTCGTCATCGGCGAGGCGCTGGTGGACGCGGTCCGCAGGCCCGACGGGTCCCGCGACGAGTTCCCCGGCGGCAGCCCGGCGAACGTCGCACTCGGGCTCGCGCGCCTGGGGCGGCGCGCCGACCTGCTGACGTGGCTGGCCCCCGACGCGGACGGCGACCTGGTGCGGCGTCACCTCGCGGCGTCCGGCGTGCACGTGCTGCGCGGGGACCGCACACCGGTGCGGACGCCCGTCGCCACCGCCCACCTCGACGCGGCCGGCGTCGCGACCTACGAGTTCGACCTCGAGTGGGACCTGCCGACGTCCTGGGACGAGGGCGACGGCGACCCGCTGGTCGTGCACACCGGCTCGATCGCCGCGGTGCTCCGGCCCGGCGGCCCGAAGGTCGCCGGTCTGCTCGAGCACCGCCGCCCGGTCTCGACCATCACCTACGACCCGAACCTGCGGCCCGCCCTCATGGGCGACCCCGCCGACGTCCTGCCCGTGGTGGAGCGCCTGGTGCGCGCCGCGGACGTCGTCAAGGTGAGCGACGAGGACCTGGCCTGGCTGCTGCCGGGCGTCGCCCCCGCGGAGGTCGCCGAGCAGTGGAGCCGTGACGGCGCCGCGCTCGTCGTGGTCACCCACGGCGGTGAGGGCGCGTTCGCGAGCACGTCCGCCGGCGCCCGCGTCATGGTCCCCGCCGAGCGCGTCAGCGTCGCGGACACGGTCGGCGCCGGCGACTCGTTCATGTCGGGCCTGATCGACGGCCTGTGGTCCGCCGGGCTGCTCGGCGCGGACCGCCGCGAGGCGCTGCACGACGTGGACGTCGCGACGGTCGAGGCCGTGCTGACGCGGTGCGCCCGCATCGCGGCGATCACCGTCTCGCGCCCCGGCGCCAACCCTCCCTCCCGCCTGGAGCTCGTCGCGACGGGGGTGGACGCGTGAGCGCCGCCGCCACCGCACCCCGCACGCCGGCCGAGGCGTGGGCCGAGCTGGCCGCGGGGAACCTGCGGTTCGTCGAGGACCGCATGCTGCACCCCTCGCAGGGCATCGACCGCCGGGCCGAGCTGAGCGCCGAGCAGCACCCGTTCGCCGTGGTCTTCGGCTGCTCGGACAGCCGCGTCGCGGCCGAGATCATCTTCGACCAGGGCCTGGGCGACCTGTTCGTCGTCCGCACCGCGGGGCACGTGCTGGACACGACCGTCATCGGGTCGATCGAGTACGGCGTCACCGTGCTCGGCGCGCCGCTCGTCGTCGTGCTCGCGCACGACTCGTGCGGCGCCGTCGCCGCGGCGGTCGACGCCATGACCAGCGGTAACGTGCCGCCGGGCTTCGTCCAGGCCGTGGTGGACCGCGTCATCCCGTCGATCGTCGGGCTGACGGCGTCGGGCCGGCCCCTCGACTCGTTCGACGCCGCCACGCTGGGGCACCAGCACGTGCTGCACACCGCCCGCCAGCTGCACGGCTACTCCGTGTCGCTGGCCGACGACGTGGCCGCCGGGCGGACGGCGATCGTCGCCCTGGAGTACACGCTGGCCGACGGCCGCGCCCGCCTCGCGCACGTGATCGGCGACATCGGCGCCGGGCCGGGGGGCGTCCCCGCCGAGGACGCCGTCCCCCTCGAGGCCGTCGTCGCCGCCGAGCTGGTCGTCCCCACCGAGGACTGAGCAGCCTCGCCGGCCGGGCACCCCGCCGACGCGGGCGTGCCCGGTCGGCGTGCTCCCGTCCCTCGCCGACGCGGGCGTGCTCGCCCGGCGTGCCCCGGTCTCCCTGCCGGCCTGTCGACCCGCCCTCAGGCTGCCGAGTCGCGGTCCGAACCCGCCGCGTGCCGCCCCCCGGCGGTGCTCGCGCCCGCCCCGTCGC
>JAEWEJ010000197.1 GCA_023389455.1 Actinomycetes bacterium
GCCTCGATCTGCGCGTTCCACGCCTTCTTGCTCGCACGCCAGCTCTCGTCGTCGGCGCCGAGGCGCCAGTACCCGGAGATGGACAGGTCCGTGCGCGCGACGCCGTGCGTGCGCAGGTGCGCCCGCAGCTCCTTGACCGCGCCGGCCTCGCCGTGGACGAACGCGCCGATGCGGCCCGCGGGGCTCGGCCAGGCGCGGACGGCCTCGGGGAGCGTCGACCCCGCGGGGGCGTCGCCGTGGTGCAGCCAGGTGACCGTGACGCCGGCCGGGGCGTCGAGCGGGACCTCGTCGTCGGGGCCGTGCACCTCGACGAACGCGGCACCGACGGCGTCGCGCGGCAGCCGCTCCAGGCCGACCGCGACGGCGGGCAGCGCGCTGGCGTCCCCGACCAGCAGGTGCACGTCGACGTCGGGGCGCGGGTCCCAGGCGCCGCCGGGCCCGTGCACCAGCACGCGGTCGCCGGGCGACGCGGCCACCGCCCACGGGCCGGCGAGGCCCTCGTCGCCGTGCACGACGAGGTCGAGGGTCAGCTCGCGGGTCCCGTCGTCCCACGCGCGGATCGTGTAGGCGCGCTGGCGCACCTGGACGCCGTCCGGGAGGGACGCGCGCAGCGCCGCTAGGTCCACGCGGCCGTCGTCGCCCAGCGGGCAGTCGTCGAGGGCGCCGTCGGGGAGGAACCCGAGCTTGACGTACGAGTCGGCGCAGACGGGGTCGGCCAGGGGTCGCAGACCCGGGCCGCCGAGCACGACGCGGGTGAGGTGCGGTGTCAGGCGCTGCGTGCGCACCACCTCGCCCACGACCGGTGCGGGGCGTCGCGGCGCCACGAGGGGCAGGGCGGTCCGGTCGGCGGTGCTCATCAGGCGAGCCTAACCTCGGCCCTGGTCACGGGCCGCGGGAGTGACGGGCCCCACGTCGGGCCCCGGAAACCCCGCGATCCCGGCATCCGTTGGGCTGGCGGGTGCCGGTCGCCGGACCCGCACGTACTGTCGCCCTACGCCGCGACGACGCGGACCCGTCCCGCCCCGTCACGACCCCTGCCCGGCCCCCTCGGAGGAACCCGTGTCCCGCCTCGCCCGGCTCTCGCTGGCCAACCGCTCCGTCGTCGCGCTCGTGACGATCGCGATCGCGGTCTTCGGCTGGTTCAGCCTCGGCTCCCTGAAGCAGGAGCTCATCCCGTCGCTGCAGATCCCGACGGCGGTCGTCGTCGCCGTCGACCCCGGGTCCTCGCCGGAGCTCGTCGAGCAGCAGCTCACCGAGCCGATCGAGCAGGCGGTCTCCGGGGTCGCGGACGTGGAGTCCGTGACGTCGACGTCGGCCACCTCGGTCTCGACGACGACGGTCGAGCTGACCTACGGCGTCGACGTCGACGCGCGGGCCCAGGACATCCAGCAGGCGGTCGACCGGATCCGTTCGGCGCTGCCCGAGGGCGTCGACCCCATGGTCGTCACCGGCTCGATCGACGACCTGCCGGTCGTGCAGCTCGCCGTCGCCGGCACCCCGGACGACGTGCGCGAGGGGGAGGACCCGCAGGCCGCGCTGGCCCGCGTGGTCGAGGACGTCGTGGTGCCGCGCCTCGAGCAGGTCGACGGCGTGCGGGAGGTCGCCGTCACGGGCGTCGCCGAGCAGGCCGTCACGATCACCCTCGACCTGCCCGCCCTCACCGCGGCCGGCCTGTCGCCCCCTGCCGTCCAGACGATCCTGCAGGACAACGGGGTCGTGCTGCCGACGGGCACGGTCGACGAGGGCGACCTCACCCTGTCGGTGCAGGCAGGCTCGCCGATCAGCTCGGTCGACGACCTGCGTGCGCTGCCGCTGCTCGGCTCGGCGACCGGTCAGGCCGTCACGCTCGGCGACGTCGCGGAGGTCGTCGTCGCACCGGTGCCGGCGTCCAGCCTCTCGCGCCTGGACGGTGAGCCGGCCCTGGCCGTCTCCCTGACCAAGACGCCGTCGGGCAACACCGTCGACGTGTCGCACGGTGCGCAGGAGGCGGTCGACGAGCTGCGCGAGCAGCTCGGCGGCGACGTCGACATCGCCGTGGTGTTCGACCAGGCGCCGTTCATCGAGGAGTCCATCGAGGGCCTGGCCACCGAGGGCGGCCTCGGCCTGCTGTTCGCGGTCGTCGTCATCCTGCTGTTCCTGGGCTCGATCCGCTCGACGCTGGTCTCCGCCATCTCGATCCCGCTGTCCCTGCTGGTCACGTTCATCGGCCTGCAGGTCGCCGGGTACTCCCTGAACATCCTCACGCTCGGTGCGATGACCATCGCCATCGGACGCGTCGTCGACGACTCGATCGTCGTCATCGAGAACATCAAGCGGCACCTGTCGTACGGCGAGGGCAAGCGCGACGCCATCGTCACGGCCGTGCGCGAGGTCGCGGGCGCGATCACCGCGTCGACCATCGCGACCGCGGCGGTCTTCGTGCCCATCGGCCTGGTCGGCGGGATGGTCGGCGAGCTGTTCCGGCCGTTCGCCTTCACCACCGCGATCGCCCTGGTCGCGTCCCTGCTCGTCTCGCTGACGATCGTGCCCGTCCTGGCGTACTGGTTCGTCACGGCCGACGCGGCGCCCGACGGCGCCGACGCGGAGGCCGTGCGGGCCGCCGCCGAGGCCAAGGAGCGGCGTTCGTGGATGCAGCGGTCGTACCTGGCCACGCTGCGCGGGGCGATCGCGCACCCCGTCGTCACGCTGCTCGCCGCCGTCGTCGTCTTCGCCGGGACCCTCGGCCTGGCCACGCGCCTGGAGACCAACTTCCTGGGCGACGCCGGGCAGAACACCCTCACCGTCACCGAGACGTTCCCGCCCGCGACCTCGCTCGAGGCGCAGGACGCCGCGGCGCAGGAGATCGAGGAGGTCCTGCTCGGCGTCGAGGGGGTGCAGACCGTGCAGACCACGGTCGGGTCGGCCGGCGGCATCGAGGCGGTCTTCGGCAGCGGGGGCGCGCCGCGCGCGTCCTTCGCGCTGACGCTGACCACCGACTCCGACAACACCGCGGTGGCCGACGACGTGCGCGACGCCGTCGCGGACCTCTCGGGTGCCGAGGGGCACGGCGACGTGGTCGTGGCCGGGGCCGACGCCGCGTTCGGGTCGTCCATGGTGGACGTCGTGGTGCAAGCCGACGACCCCGACGAGCTGGAGCGGCTCGCGGCGCAGGTGCGTGACGTCGTGGCCGGCGTCGAGGGCACCACGGACGTCACCAACGATTTGTCCGCCGACCAGCCGACCGTGCGCGTCACGGTCGACCGCGAGGCCGCGGCGGCCGCCGGGCTGACCGAGACCGCGGTCGTGGGCACCGTCGCCGGGCTCATGAGCCCGCAGCCGATCGGCACGGTCGACCTCGGCGCCGGGCCCGTGGACGTCACCGTGGTGACGGTCCCCGCGCCGGCGAGCGTGGCCGAGGTCGAGCAGCTCGTGCTGCCCACGGCCACCGGCCTCGTCCCGCTGACGTCCGTCGCGAGCGTCGAGGAGGTCGAGGTCCCGGTCTCGACCACCCGCATCGACGGCAAGCGTGCGGCGACGATCTCGGCCACGCCGGCGGACCAGGACCTGGGCGGGCTCACCGAGCGGATGCGGACCGCGCTGGAGGACGTCGACGTGCCCGCCGGTGCGAGCGTCGAGATCGGCGGCGTCGCGGCGGACCAGGAGGACGCGTTCGCGGACCTCGGGCTCGCGCTGCTCGTCGCGCTCGCGATCGTCTACGTCGTGATGGTCGCGACGTTCCGGTCGCTGCTGCAGCCGCTGATCCTCATGGTGTCGGTGCCCTTCGCGGCGACCGGCGCGCTGCTCGGCCTGCTGCTGACCGGGACTCCGCTGGGCGTGCCCGCGCTGATCGGCGTGCTCATGCTCATCGGCGTCGTCGTGACCAACGCGATCGTGCTGGTCGACCTGGTCAACCAGTACCGCGAGCGCGGACGCGGGATCGACGACGCCGTCACCGAGGGGTCGCGCAAGCGGCTGCGACCCATCCTCATGACGGCCGCGGCGACGATCTTCGCGCTCGTGCCCATGGCGTTCGGGCTCACCGGCGGCGGGGTGTTCATCTCGCAGCCGCTGGCGATCGTCGTGATCGGCGGCCTGTTCACCTCGACGCTGCTGACCCTGGTGCTCGTGCCGGTGCTCTACACGCTGGTCGAGCGGGGTCGGGAGCGGCGCGCGGCGCGGCGTGCGGAGCGCCGGGCGACGCCGGCGACGGGCGGGGCGCACGCGGCGTGACCCGCCACGCATGACGACGGCCCACCACCGTCCCCCTCCAGGACGGTGGTGGGCCGCGTCTGCGGCGCGGACGTCAGACGTCGCGCGTGCGCAGCCGCACGGCGGCTGCCGCGAGGATCACGACGACCCAGCCGACGAGCACCGCGTACCCGCCCCAGGGGGACAGGTCGACGGCCTGCGTCGACATCTGGTTCGTCATGTCCAGGAACTCCTCGGGCGTGGCCACACGGGCACCGGCCGACGAGGGCAGGAAGGGCCGCACGTACTCCAGCGGCTTCCACGAGATGAGGTTGAGCACGCTCTCGACCACGAGGACGAAGCCGATGACGGTCGCGATCGTCGCGGCCGTGTTGCGCATCAGCGCACCCAGGGCGAAGCCGAGCAGGGCGACGGTCGCGATGTACAGCGGCGTCCCCAGCACGATGCGCAGCATCTCCGGGTCCGACCAGTCGGGCTGCATGGCCGGCTCGATCGCTCCCGCCAGCAGCAGCGACAGCGCCGTCCCGACGGCCGCCGTCGCGAAGGTCACGACCGCGACGACCAGGCCCTTGGCCCACAGCACGGGCAGGCGCCTCGGCACGGCGGCGAACGTGGAACGGACCTGGCCGGTGCCGTACTCCCCGGTCACGGTGAGGGCGGCCAGGACGACGAGCACGAGCGCCCCGAAGATCTGCCCGGGCGCCAGCACCATGTAGACCATGGACGCGCTGCCCTCGCCGCCCGCGAACTGGTCGGGGGCCGCGCCGGCGGACGCCGCCATCGCCCAGGCCAGCAGCACGAGGACGACGATCGTCAGCCCGGTGGTCCACAGCGTCGAGCGCAGGGTCCAGAGCTTGATCCACTCGGAGCGCAGCACGTGCCACGGCGTGACGCGCACGGCGGGCGCCGGCGCGGCGTGGTGCGTGTGCTCGGTGCGGGGGGTGGTCGAGGTGCTCATCGCTGCGCCTCCGTGCTGGTCGTGCCGGCGGCACCGGCGTCTGCGGGCGTGCCGCCCTCGGTGGCGGAGTGGTACTCGACCGCGTCGGCGGTGAGCGACAGGTACGCCTGCTCGAGCGAGCCGCTCACGGGCGTCAGCTCGTGCAGCACGAAGCGCGAGGCCGCGGCGAGCTCGCCGATCTCCTCGGCGCTCGGGCCGCGGACCTCCAGGAGTCCCGGCTCGATCGCCTCGACCGTGGCGCGGGGCCCGGACAGGGCGGCCGCGAGCTCGGTCGCGTGCGGGCTGCGGACCCGGACCGTGGTGCTCGTGGCGCGGGCCACGACGTCGTCCACCGGGCCCTGCGCGACGATCTTGCCGCGGCCGATGACCAGCAGGTCGTCGGCCGTCAGCGCGACCTCGCTCATGAGGTGGGAGGACAGGAAGACCGTGCGGCCCTCGCTCGCGAGGTGCTTGGCCAGGCCGCGCACCCACGCGACGCCCTCGGGGTCGAGGCCGTTGACCGGCTCGTCGAGGATCAGCGTGTGGGGGTCCCCGAGCAGCGCGGCGGCGATGCCGAGGCGCTGCCCCATGCCCAGCGAGAACCCCTTGACGCGCTTCTTGGCGACGGGGCCCAGGCCGGCCATCTCGATGACCTGGTCGACCCGCTTGTCGCCGATGCCGTGCGTCGCGGCGAGCGCCCGCAGGTGCTGGCGCGCGGAGCGTCCGGGGTGGACCGCCTTGGCCTCGAGCAGCGCGCCGACCTCGGTCAGCGGCGAGCGCAGGCGGGAGTAGGGGCGGCCCTGCACGGTCACCGTGCCGGCGGTCGGGTGGTCGAGCCCGACGATCATCCGCATGGTCGTCGACTTGCCGGCCCCGTTGGGGCCGAGGAACCCGGTGACCCGGCCCGGGCGCACCGTGAAGTCGATGCCGTCGACGGCGGTCTTGCTGCCGTACCTCTTGGTCAGTCCGTGCGCCTCGATCATCAGGTCCCCAGGTGTCGTGTCGCTGTGCTCACGGTGTCGACGCTACGGCGGTCCGCGGTGCGCGCGGCACCCTCCCGCGACGGATCCTGGGCACGGCGCCTCATCCGCGAGGACGAGACCGTGCGGCGCACGGCTCGGGGGCGTCACCGATGGGAACGTCCGGGGGACCCGTTACGTTGAACACCTCGTCGAGAGAACCATCCCCGGCCGGCCACGACCAGGAGTCCCCCGCATGAGCAACCCCGTCTTCAACAACAGTCCCGTCTTCGGTGACCCCCGCCAGCAGCGTCGGGGCGGGCAGCAGACCGTCGTGCAGGGCCCCGCGTGGGGCACGCCCGGTGCGCAGGCCGCCGACGCCGCGACGCTCGAGCAGATGTACGACGCGCCGCCGGCCACCCCGCGTGACACCGGGCGCCTCACCTACGACGACGTCATCGTCAAGACCGGTGGGCTCCTCGCGCTGCTCGTCGTCGTCGCCGCGGCGACGTGGACGCTGGCGCCGGGCCTGTGGATCGTCGGCGCGATCGTCGGGCTCGTGCTGGGTCTGGTCAACGCGTTCAAGAAGAGCCCGAGCCCCGTGCTCATCACGCTGTACACCGTCGCGCAGGGCATGTTCCTCGGCGGCATCAGCGCGATGTACGAGTCGTTCTACGACGGCATCGTCGGCCAGGCCGTCATGGCCACCCTGTCGGTGTTCGCCGTGGCGCTCGTGCTCTTCCGCTCCGGCAAGGTCCGCGTCACCCCGAAGTTCCAGCGCGCCGTGCTCATCGGCATGGTCGGGTACCTCGTGTACTCGCTGCTCAACATCGTGCTCATGGTGTTCGGCGTCGGCGGTGGCACGTACGGCCCGCTGCGCTCCGGCCTGCTGGGGATCATCGTCGGCCTCGTCGCCGTCGGCCTCGCCGCCGCGAGCCTGATCATGGACTTCGACTCCATCAAGCGCGGCGTCGAGCAGGGCGCCCCGGCCAAGTTCGCGTGGTCGGCCGCGTTCGGCCTGATCGTCACCCTGGTGTGGCTGTACCTCGAGCTGCTGCGCCTGCTGGCGATCCTGCGCGGGGACAACTGACCTCACCTGCACCGCGACGCCCCGTCGGCCCCACCGGCCGGCGGGGCGTCGCCGTCCCGTCGACCGGGCACGATGAGAGGATCGTCCGCGTGAAGTACGCCCAGCACATCTCCGAGCTCGTCGGCGGCACCCCGCTGGTGCGGCTGACGTCCGTGACCGCCGGCCTGAACGCCACGATCCTGGCCAAGGTCGAGTACCTGAACCCCGGCGGGTCGGTGAAGGACCGGATCGCCCTGCGGATGATCGAGGCCGCCGAGGCGTCGGGGGAGCTGCAGCCGGGCGGGACCATCGTGGAGCCGACGTCGGGCAACACCGGGGTGGGGCTCGCGCTCGTCGCGCAGCGCAAGGGCTACCGCTGCGTCTTCGTGTGCCCGGACAAGGTCAGCCAGGACAAGCGTGACGTGCTGCGCGCGTACGGCGCCGAGGTCGTCGTGACGCCCACCGCCGTGCCGCCCGACCACCCGGACTCCTACTACTCGGTGTCCGACCGGATCACGCGCGAGACGCCCGGGGCGTGGAAGCCGAACCAGTACGCCAACGCGAACGGGCCGGCCAGCCACTACGCGAGCACCGGCCCGGAGATCTGGGCCGACACCGCGGGGCGCATCACGCACCTCGTGACGGGCGTGGGCACCGGCGGCACCATCACCGGCACGGGCCGCTACCTGCACGACGTGTCGGCGGACCGCCCGGAGGCGGAGGGCGGGCGCGTCGTGGTCGTCGGTGCCGACCCGGCAGGGTCGGTGTACTCCGGCGGGGACGGTCGCCCGTACCTCGTCGAGGGCGTCGGCGAGGACTTCTGGCCGACGGCCTACGACCCGACGGTCCCCGACGAGATCATCGCGGTGTCCGACGCGGACTCGTTCGCCATGACCCGGCGGCTCGCGCGCGAGGAGGGCCTGCTCGTCGGCGGCTCGTGCGGCATGGCCGTCGAGGCGACGTTGCGGCACGCGCGCGCCCTGCAGGACGCCGACCCGGAGGCGGCCGCGCGGGCCGTCTACGTCGTGATCCTCCCGGACGGCGGACGCGGGTACCTGTCGAAGATCTTCAACGACTCGTGGATGCGCTCGTACGGGTTCCTCGCCGGGGGCGAGGGCGCGACGATCGCGGACGTGCTGCGCAGCAAGGACGGCGACCTGCCGGCGCTCGTGCACACGCACCCCAACGAGACCGTGCGCGACGCGATCGAGATCCTGCGCGAGTACGGCGTCTCGCAGATGCCGGTGGTCGGTGCCGAGCCGCCGGTGATGATCGGCGAGGTCGCGGGCGCGGTGAGCGAACGTGAGCTGCTGGACGCCGTGTTCTCGGGTGCCGCGTCGCTGGCCGACCGCGTCGACAAGCACATGTCCGCACCGCTGCCGCTCATCGGATCGGGCGAGGCCGTCGAGTCCGCCCGCGCCGCGCTCGAGAAGGCGGACGCGCTCATGGTCGTCGACGACGGGCGGCCCGTGGGCGTGCTCACCCGTCACGACCTGCTCGGGTTCCTCGCGCGCTGACCCGCACGGCGGCCGGCTCGCCCCGGAGGTCCTCCCGGGGTGCGCCCGCCGGCGGGTTAGCATCGCGCGACACCCTTGCTGCACTGCGGAGGACCACCTGCGATGGCGCTGTTCGACCTTCCCCTGCCCGAGCTAGAGCGCTACCTGCCCGAGCTCGACGAGCCCGCCGACCTCGACGAGTTCTGGGCGAAGACCCTCACCGAGACCCGGGCCCACGACCTCGGCCTGCGCCGCGAGCCGTTCGACGCCGGGCTGCGGCTGGTCGACGTCGAGGACGTGACGTTCGCGGGCTTCGGGGGGCACCCGATCAAGGCGTGGGTCACCCGCCCCGCGGGCTCCGCCACGGACGGGTCGGTGCTGCCGGCGGTCGTCGAGTTCATCGGGTACGGCGGCGGCCGCGGCCGCCCGCACGAGCGTCTGGCGTGGGCCGCCGCGGGGTACGTCCACCTGCTGATGGACACGCGCGGTCAGGGCTCGCGCTGGGGGAGCGGCGGGGACACCCCCGACCCCGCCGGCTCGGGGCCGCAGGCGCCGGGCTTCATGACCCGCGGCATCCTCGACCCGGCCGAGCACTACTACCGGCGCGTCTTCACCGACGGCGTCCGCGCCGTCGAGGCCGTGCGCGCGCTGCCCGGCGTCGACCCCGAGCGCGTCGTGGTGACCGGCGGCAGCCAGGGCGGCGGCATCACGCTGGCCGTGGCCGGGCTCGTCGGGGACCTGGCCGCCGTCATGCCGGACGTGCCCTTCCTGTGCCACATCCCGCGGGCGATCGGGCTGACGGACTCCGACCCGTACCACGAGGTCGTCACCTACCTGTCGGTGCACCGGGACCACAAGGCCGCGGCGATGCGCACCCTGTCGTACCTCGACGGCGCGCACCTCGGGCGGCGTGCCACGGCGCCGACGCTGTTCTCGGTCGCGCTGCGCGACCCGATCTGCCCGCCGTCCACCGTGTTCGCGGCGTACAACCACTACGGCTCGCTGGCCGCGACGCGCCCCGAGCGGGCCATCGAGGTGTACGAGTTCAACGAGCACGAGGGCGGCCAGGGGTTCCAGGTCGACGCCCAGCTGCGCTGGCTCGCGGGGGTGCTCGGCCGCTGACGCCCGCTGCGCACCGCGCCGCCCGGTCGGCGGGTGCCCGGCCCGCAGGGCAGGATGGGCGGGCACTGTCATCCACCGAAGGAGAAGTCGACATGGCCGCAGCGCTGCCCGAGGTCTCGGGCGCTCCCGGCACCAAGCCCGCCCTCACGTTCCCGGACGCGGCGCCGTCCGAGGAGCTCGAGGTCGTGGTCCTCAGCCGCGGCGACGGTCCGCTCGTCGAGGCGGGTCAGGACATCGAGGTGCACTACCTCGGCCAGTCCTGGCAGGGAGGGGTCTTCGACAACTCCTTCGACCGTGGCTCGTCGATCAGCTTCCCGATCGGCGTCGGCGCCGTCATCGCCGGCTGGGACGAGGGCCTCGTGGGCCAGCAGGTCGGCTCGCGCGTGCTGCTCTCCATCCCGTCGCACCTCGCGTACGGCGACCGCGGCGTCCCGCAGGCCGGCATCAAGGGTGGCGACACCCTCGTGTTCGTCGTGGACATCGTCGGCGTGAGCTGACGACCCGATGAGTCCGCGCCGCACCACCGGTCGACCCTCGCGGGCGCCGGTGGTGCGGTCGCAGGGACCGCACGGCGCGACGCCCGGGAGGCAGGACCCGTGAGCGTGGCACGCAGCCGTGACCCCCAGGAGTGGGTGGCCCACTCGCCGTACTCCGACCCCGGCCCGCACGCCGCCGTGCTGCGGGGCCTGGGCACCGCGCCGGCCGACGTGCACGCCGCCGCGGCGGGCCTGATCGCGCACTACCGCGCCGAGACGGCGACGCTCGACCCCGCGCGCCTGCCGACGATCGACCTGCGCTGGCTCGACCGGATCCTCGAGGTGGGCCTCGAGGTCTCGTCCGCCCCGCTGCCCGGTCGCCCGCACGCCGACCGCATCGCCGGGTGCTGCCGCGACCACACGCTCCTGGGCGTCGGCCTGCTGCGGGAGCACGGCGTCCCCGCACGGTCCCGGATCGGGTTCGCCCGGTACTTCTTCCCGGGCGACGGCGTGGACCACGTCGTCGTCGAGCGCTGGGACGGTGAGCGCTGGGTGCGCAGCGACCCGGAGCTGGACGCCGCGTTCGGCGCGGCGCCGCCGGCGGGCGACCCGTTCGACCCGTTCGACATGCCCACGGGGCTCGACAGCCCGTTCCCGACCGCCGCGGAGCTGTGGGCCGCGCACCGGCGCGACGGCCTGGACCTGACGCGGTACGGCGTCGCGGGGGTGCCCGAGCTGGCCGGCCGGGACTTCGTGCGCGGGTACGTCCTGCTCGAGGTCGCCCACCGGCGCCGTGACGAGCTGCTGCTGTGGGACGTGTGGGGCGCGGAGCTGGACGGCACGACGAGCGACGACGCCGACGTCCTCGCCGACGAGGTCGCGGACCTGCTGCTGCGCGCCGACGCGGGCGACGTCGCGGCCGAGGACGAGCTCGCCGACCGGTACGCGGGCGACGCCCGGCTGCACCCGGGGCCGCGGGTGCGCACGCTCTCGCCGCTGGGCCGCGAGGGCTGGACGGACCTGGCGGCGCGGACGACGACGTGGGACGTCGCGGGCTGAGCCCGCGTCCGCCGCTGGGCGAACTGTTACCGCCCGCGTGGATCGCCGTACATCGTCCGTTCCCTCGCGCGACTCCCGGCACCGACACCGTTCGGGGCGTCCACTCCCGACGCAAGGAGACGCTCGATGCGAACGCCCCTCCCGTCCCGCCCGCGCGCGGCCGGGTCCCTGCGCCACCGGCTCACCGCCGTGCTCGTCGGCGGCGCCGTCGTCGCCGCCGGTGCGCTGGCGACCGCCACCACCGCCGCCGCCGTCACCGGCTCGACCACGGACCGGCTCATCCTCACCCCGACCGACGAGCCGACGACCTCGCAGTTCGTCACGTGGCGCAGCACCGTCGCCGCACCGGGCGTCGTCGAGGTGCGCCGCCCCGGCGGCCGGACGACCACGGTCGACGCGACCGTCACCGACACGATCGGCGAGCACACCCACCTGTCCGCGACGCTCACGGGGCTGACCCCGGCCACGGCGTACGAGTACCGCGTCGGCCAGGGGGAGGAGCGCACGCCGTGGCGCACGTTCCGCACCGCGGCCGCGGCCGACGAGCCCTTCTCGTTCCTCTACTACGGCGACGCGCAGATCAGCCTCGACAGCACGTGGCCCGCGGTCGTGCAGGCGGCGCACGCCAAGGCACCGCACGTCGTCGGCTCCGTCCACGCCGGGGACCTGATCGACACCGCGAGCAACCAGACGCAGTGGACCAACTGGTTCTCCGGCATGGGCGAGTCGGCCTTCACGACGCAGGTGCTGGCGGCGCCCGGGAACCACGAGTACAGCGGCGACCAGACGATGCGGAACTGGAAGGCCAACTTCACGTACCCGCTGAACCAGCCGACCCGCGCGACGATCGGGGACCTCGCGACGCTCGCCGAGGGCGACACGCCCGCCGCCCGCCAGACGGCCGCCTACCTCGACCACTTCGAGCGGTTCGCCGGCGAGACGGTCTACTACGTCGACTACCAGGACGTCCGCTTCATCACCCTCAACGCGACGCGCAGCACGGGCTTCCTCACCCCGCCCGACCTGCCGGCGTGCTCCGAGGGCTGCCCGGACGCCGGGACGCTGTGGATCGACTTCCAGGCGGCGTGGCTGGACCACGTCCTGGGGACGAACCCGAACACGTGGGCCGTCGCGACGTTCCACCAGCCGGTGTACAGCGTCTCCAGCGGCCGTGACGAGCCCCTGCTGCGTGCCGCGTGGGTGCCGGTGTTCGAGAAGCACGACATCGACCTGGTGCTCCAGGGCCACGACCACACGTACGCCCGCGGCTACAAGGACACCACCGCGACGGGCACGCCCGGCGTCACCAGCGGACCGGTGTACGCGGTGTCGAACTCGGGCGGCAAGTACTACACGCTCGCGCCGGCGGAGGACAACGTGTGGACCCGGAACGGCGCCACGCAGGTCAAGCGCGGGGCGAACGTGTCGTCCTTCCAGGTCGTCACGGTCGACGGGGGCACGCTGCGGTACGAGTCGTACGTCGCGGCGGTCAACGGCGAGACCCCCGAGAAGGTGGGCGACCTGTACGACGCGTTCACCATCACCAAGGACGCGCGCGGCAAGCGCGTGGTCGAGGACGGCGTCGAGCCCCCGGCGGACGACGCGCAGCGTCTCGCGGTGACCGTGCCCGAGCAGACCGGTGAGCCCGGCGAGCTCGTGTGGGCGATCGACGGCAGCAACGACCTCGTCGACCTGGGCACCGCCCAGCAGGCGGGCGACCACCTGCGGGCCACGGGGGCCCTCAACCCGGTCCGGGTGACGGACACGCGTCGGGACGCCCCGGTGTGGTCGCTGTCGGGGCAGGTCAGCGACTTCGTCGCGGGCGACCGCGTGATCGACGGCAAGCACCTCGGGTGGACCCCGTCGGCGACGGAGAACACCGGCGGGGCGACGGCCGGGGCCGCGGTGGCCTCCGGCTTCGTGGCCGGCGACGGTCTGGCCCAGCCCGCCGTCCTCGGCTCCGCCGAGGCGGGGCACGCGCTCGGCTCGGTGCTGCTGGGCGCCGACCTGGACCTGCGGCTCCCGGTGGGCGTCACCGAGGGTCGGTACGCCGCGACGCTCACGCTGACGGCGCTGAGCTGAGCCCGCCGGGCGTCCCCGCCGGTACGACCGGCGGGGACGTCCGGGGGCCGGCACCGCGAGCAGGCGCACGACCGCGCCCTGC
>JAEWEJ010000219.1 GCA_023389455.1 Actinomycetes bacterium
GCCCCGGCCCGGGCCCGGCGGCACGGCCCTCGCCGCGACGGGCGCACGGTCGGCGCGGTGCACCGGTGGGCGCGGGTCGTGCGGGTGCTCCTGCGTCCGCAACCGGCGGACCCCGGCGTCGCGGAGCACGTCACGCGCCGTGCGCACCGTCTGCTCCGTGCCCGCGACGTAGGCGTGGCGTCGCGGCAGGTCGGACATCGCCGACCCGAGCGCGGCCACCGTCAGGCGGGTTCCGCCGTACCAGGACCAGCGGGGCGGCAGGCCCGGTACCGCGTCGGGCGCGACGACGACCACCCGCGCGCGCGTCCGGGCGATCCGTCGCAGGTAGGGCGGCGGCATCCCGTCGGGGCACACGACGACGAGCACCATGTCCCGCGGACCGCCGTGCTCGAGGTGGGCGACGAACGACATGACACCGTCGGCGTCGGCCACCAGGACGACGGGCACGGTCGGGTCCCGCGGCAGCAGCAGGTCCCCGCCGACGTGGGTGGCGCGCACGGTCGTGCCCACGCGGGCGCTGCACAGCGCCCGCTCGAAGGCCGAGGGGCCCTCCCGGACCGCGACCGCCACCGCCACCGCGTCGGGCCCCGCCGGCACGAGCGGGAGGATCCGGCGCCGACCGCGCCCGTCCGGCCGCGTCCGACCGGCGTCGATCTCGGCTCGCTGGCCAGGGCGCCAACGCAGCGGACGCACCGGGTGCAGCAGCACCTCGTGCACGCCGGGGCCGTGCTCCCGGTGCCCGACCACCACCAGGCGCGCCGCCCGTGGCGCCGCGACGAGGGCGGTCACGAGGTTCCCGGCGAGGAGCGCGACCTCGGGGGACGCGGGTGCCCAGAGCGTCGACGGTACCGCGGCCAGCGCGCCCACCAGCGCCGCGACGGCGGTCCGCGCGCCACGACGTGGCGCCTGCGTCAGCGGCTCGACCACGAGGAACGCCGCCACGACGAGGACCGGCTGCGCCAGCAGGGTGTCGGTGACCGCCTCGACGACGGACGTGCCGCGAAGCACGCGCCACGGGACGGCGACGGCGAGGTGGGTCAGCGCGAACGCGGCGGCCACTCCCGCGGTGCGGGTGCGCCGCACGACCGCGAGCCCCGCCACGAGCACGACGGGTGCGAGCAGGGGCGTCGCCGCCCACCACACGGGCGCGGGCGCTCCCGGCAGCCGTGCGGCGAGCACCCCGGCCACGAGCATGCCGACCGCCGCGGGGTTGAGCAGGTGCCGGCCCCGCGCACGCAGCAGGACCTTCGACGCCCCGGCCGCGGCACCGACCAGGCCCGCACCCACCAGCGCGTCGAGCGACTGGTCCGGGCGCAGGACGAGTCCCAGGATGAGCCCGGTGATCAGCGAGGACTCGACGTGGGCGTGGCCGCGGCTCAGGCCCGCTCCGACCAGGCTGAGCAGCAGCGTGCCCGCCGCCGCGGCCGCGACGGTGGCGGCGAGGGCGACGCCGTCGACGTCCAGCAGGCCCGCCGCGCCGAGCCCGGCCGCGGCGACGTGCACCGCGAGCAGCGCCACGGTCACCGTCCGGTAGCCGCCGTCACGTGCGGGTGCCGCGCGCAGGGCGGCCGTCAGCACGCGCCCCACGGTCGCCTCCGCGGTGTCGTCGAGCGCGGGCCCCGTGGCGGCATCGTCGTCCTCCGAGCGTGAGGACGGGCGGACCGGCCGCCCGTCTCCCCCCGCGTGGCCGTCGCCGCATGCCCGGCGAGCGAGTCGGACACTAGCCGCGCACGCAGGCGCTCCCGTCGCAGCCGGATGCTGTGAAACGCTTCAGCACACGACCGGGCGGCACCGGCGACGCAGGTCGGGGACCGGCCGGGCCGTCAGCCGACGCGGTGCAGCCAGCGCACCGGAGCCCCGGCACCGGCGTACCGGAAGGGCTCGAGCTCGTCGTCCCAGGCCTGGCCCAGCGCGAGGTCGAGCTCCGCACGCAACCGCTCGGGATCCGCCGCGTGCTCCAGCGCGGCGCGGATCCGGTCCTCCGGAACCACGACGTTGCCGTGCACGTCGGTCGCGGCGTGGAAGATGCCCAGCTCGGGCGTGTGGCTCCAGCGCGACCCGTCCACACCGGCGCTCGGCTCCTCGGTCACCTCGTACCGCAGGTGCGCCCACCCGCGGAGTGCGGAAGCCAGACGCGCACCCGTGCCCGGCGCGTCCTGCCAGGACAGCTCGGCGCGATAGAGGCTCGGCCCGGCGGGCTGCGGCGTCCAGTCCAGGCTGACGCGCGCGCCCAGCGCGTTGCCGGCCGCCCACTCGACGTGGGGGCACAGCGCGCGCGGCGCTGAGTGCACGAAAAGTACACCGCGGGTGATGGCACCGGCCATGTCGTCCTCCCTGAAGGGCTCGAGGGTCGCCTTCCCCAACGACCTCGCCCCCGGTAGGGAACCGTCACCAGCACGGATGCAGCGCACGCGGCGTGCACGGCACAGGATGCCGCATGCGCACGCGCAGGTCCAGCGGACGCGCCCGTGGCGTCAGAGCTGGTCGCGGATCGCGCGCATCGCCTTCTTGCGCACCGACCGCTCGAGCCGGTCCAGGTACAGCATGCCGTCGAGGTGGTCGACCTCGTGCTGCAGGCAGCGCGCCATCAGCTCGGTGCCCTCGACGACGACCTCCTTGCCGTCGAGGTCCGTGCCCACGACCCGGGCGTACCAGGCGCGGTGCGTCGGGAACCAGAGCCCCGGCACGGACAGGCAGCCCTCGTCGCCGTCCTGGTACTCGTCCTCCGACAGCTCGACGATGACGGGGTTGAGCACGTAGCCGATCTCGTCGTCGATGTTCCACGAGAACGCCCGCAGGCTCACGCCGATCTGGTTGGCGGCCAGGCCGGCACGCCCGTCCATGTCGACGGTCTCCAGGAGGTCCTCGACGAGGGAGCGGACACGCTCGTCCACCGTGGTGATCGGGTCGCACGGGGTGCGCAGGACGGGGTCGCCGACGGTGCGGATCTCACGCAAGGCCATGCCCCGATCCTTTCACGTCGCGCGCACCGGTCGAACCTCCCGCAGCGACTGCCGCGCCGCACCGGTGCGTGAGCAGCACGACGCCGGTGGTGATCAGGTCACCACCGGCGTCGGTGTCACAGATGTGGGGTTGCTGCGGGTCACTCCCCCGTGCGCTGCTGCGGCACGCCGGTGAGGAGCTGGCGGACCTCAGCCTCGTGGAAGCGACGGTGGCCACCCAGCGTGCGGACGGCCGACAGCTTGCCGGCCTGCGCCCAGCGCGTCACCGTCTTGGGGTCGACGCGGAACAGGACCGCGACCTCGCCCGGGGTGAGCAGCGCGCCCTGCGTGAGCGGGCCCTCGGTGGCAGACGTGTGAACAGCCATGACTGGAACTCCTTCGTCGTTCGGTAGCTCGGCTGGCCCCGTGGGCCCCGTGGCTTTGCGTCCCCACCTCGCGGCGGGTTTGCCGTTGTCGCTGACACCATGACTATGCCACCAATCTGGACAACTGTGCAACAACCGCCGCCATGCCAGATCTGTCCGGAGAGGGTGAAAAGTCACAGGCGCCCGAAGCGGGCACGGACGCCGCAATACGCCCCGAATGCGACCAGCCCCAGCGCGACCAGCAAGAGCAGCACGGGGCCTCCCGGTGCGTCACGCAGGGCCCCGAACGCCCCGTCCAGCCCCGACGCCTCCTGCGGGTCCGCGTGCATCGCCGCGACGACGAAGAGCACGCCGACGATCCCCAGGGCGACGCCCTTGGCGGCGTAACCGACCACGCCCGCGGTGCGCGCTGCACGCCCGACGGTCCCCGCCGGGAGCCGGCGCAGGTCCTCGAGGAACTTCTTGGTGAGCCCCTTGTGCACGTGGTAGGCGCCCACGACGACGACGCCGACGCCCACGGCCCCGACGAGCAGCCGCCCGCCCGGGGCCTGCATGAGCTCACCGGTCATGCTCGAGGTCTGGCCCTCGCTGCCGGAGCCGCTGCCGCGGGCGAAGGCGAACGCCGTGGCACCGAGAGCCAGGTACATGACGGCCTTGCCGCCGGCCTTCGCCCGCTCCGGTGTCCCTCCGGCCACCCCGCTCAGCGCCGCGGCGGCGTGCCACGCACCGAGCGCGAGGAACGCCACGAACGTGAACCAGAGCACCACCGCGCCGAACGGGGAGCTCGCGATCTGCGCGAACGCCCCCGACTGGTCGGCGCTGCCGTCGGACGAGCCGAACGCGAGCTGCACCGCCAGCACACCGATCAGCACGTGCACGAGCCCGGACGCCGCGTACCCCGCACGCGCCCCCAGCTCCCACGCACCCTGACGAGCCCCTGTCGCGACCGTGGCCATGTCACCTCCTCGACGCGGGCTCCCCCACCGCCCGACGCGCGTCGGTGCCCGGAGCGATGGTCGCAGCGGTCGGTCCGGTCGGCATCCGCTGGGCCTCGAGGCCTCGGTAGGCTGCCCGGCGCGGGCCAGTAGCTCAGTCGGTCAGAGCAGCGGACTCATAATCCGTCGGTCGTGGGTTCAAGCCCCACCTGGCCCACCACGCGCCGACGCGCGAGCCGCCCGAGCGGCGCCCGAGCGCCCCGCGGACGCCCCGCCGGCCTCGGCGTGCGGGGCCGACGGACCGCCCCTACTGTCCTCGCCATGCTGACCGCCCCCACCCGTCGCCGGGACCTGCTGCGCGCGGCGGTGCTCGGCAGCGTCGTGGTGGTCCCCGTCGTGGTGCTGGCCGTCGCGGTGCGGGGTGAGTCCGGCGCGGTGGTCCGGTTCGACGAGCAGGTCGTGCGCGCGGCCACCGAAGTGACGCGCGGCTCGGGCCCGCTGCGCACCGCCCTCGTGGTCTGGCAGGAGGTCTTCGCCGCCCGGTGGGTGAACCTGCTGCTGGTCCCCGCGGTCTGCGTCTGGGCCTGGCGCCGTCACGGCATGCGTGAGCGGGTGTGGTGGGCCGCCGGGACGATCGGCGTCGGCTGGCTCCTGCAGCTCGCCGCGAAGGGCCTGGTGCAGCGCACCAGGCCGGTGATCGAGGACGCCGTGGCGCACGCCCCCGGCTCCAGCTTCCCCTCGGGCCACGCGGCCAACACGACCATCGTGACCCTGACGCTCACGCTGCTGCTCTGGCCCGTGCTGGGCCGCACCGGCCGCGTGGTCGCGCCGGTGACGGGCGTGGTGGTGGTCGCCGTGACGGCCGCGGACCGGGTGCTGCTCGGCGTGCACCACCCCTCGGACGTCGTGGCCGGCGTGCTGCTCGGGGTCGCGGTCGCCGTCGCCTCCTTCCTCGGCTACCGCCGCCCGGACCTGCGCAGGCCGCAGGACGACTCCCCCACCCCCGGGTCCCCGTGACCCCCGCCCACCGGAGGACCCGTGCACGGCTTCCTGCGCCGCTACGAGACGGACACCACCGCCCCCGACGCCCGTGAGGTCCGCCGCGACCTCCTGCGACGCCTGCTGCTGCCGGCCGCCGCGCTGTGGTGCGTCGTCGTCGGGCTCGGCCTGCTGGTCACCGGGCCCCTGGGCAACCTGCCCGCCGAGGCCGCGGTCAACGAGTGGTTCGTGGCGCAGCGCACGCCCGCGCTCGACGCCGTCACGACCGCGCTGTCCGCGATCGGGCAGACGGAGTTCCTCATCGGCGCCTGCCTGCTGGGCATCGCCCTGACGTGGTGGCGCACGCGCCGGTGGTGGTACGCGGTCGTCCCCGGGCTCGCGGTGGCCACCCAGGCGGTGATCTTCCTCACGTCGGCCCTCGTGGTCGGGCGCGAGCGACCCGAGGTCGAGCAGCTCGACCACGCACCGCCCACGTCGAGCTTCCCCAGCGGCCACACGGGTGCGGCCGCCGCCTTCTACCTGACGCTCGCGCTCCAGGCGCAGCGCGTCTCGCACCCCGTCCTGCGGTGGGTGCTGACCGTGCTGTGCGCCCTGGTCCCCGTGGCCGTGGGCGTCGCACGCGCCTACCGGGGGATGCACTCGCTGAGCGACGTGGTCGTCGGCCTCCTCAACGGGGCGACGTGCGCCGTGCTCGCCTGGAGCTACCTGCGCCGCTCCCCGGACCCCCGGGGCCGTGGCGACGTCCGGGACGGTGAGCTGGCGCGGCTACGGTGGTGACGTGGCCCTGTTCTCCCGGCGGCGCCG
Organism: Actinomycetes bacterium; assembly: GCA_023389455.1. GTDB lineage: Bacteria > Actinomycetota > Actinomycetes > Actinomycetales > Cellulomonadaceae > Cellulomonas. Next base: position 6,067 of record JAEWEJ010000219.1, read on the forward strand.
GCTGCCCGATGCCCTGCGACGCGCACTCGACCTGCGGGCCGACGCCGTGCTCGCCTCCGCCCCGCTCGTGGACGACCGCTGGGCGGTGGTCACGCGCCGCGCCCTGCACCTCGTCGGGCCGGCCGGCACCGCCCGCACGCCGTGGGCGGACGTCGACCGCGCGTCGCTCGAGGCGGAGTCCCGCACCCTGGCCGTGCACTGGGTCACCGGGGCGCGCACCGACCTCGTCCTGGCGCCCGACGTGGACGCGTGGGACCTGGTCCAGTCGTTCCGGGAGCGGGTCCAGCAGTCGATCGTCCACGTCGAGCACGTCACGCTGCCCGGCGGCCGCACGGTGCGGGTGGCGCTGCGGCGCGACGAGCACGGCGACCTGTTCACCCAGGTGATCGGGGACGGTGCGGTGGACCTGACGGACCCCGCCACCGCGCGGCAGGTGGCCGCCGCCGAGGCGCACGTGCGCGCCGAGGCGGGCCTGGCGCCGTGATCGAGGCCACCGCCGGCGCCCGCCCGCGCCCGGCACGGGCGTCCGGGACGGGCCAGGTCACCGCCGCCGTGTCCGCCGCACCCCCGAGAGCCTGCTAGGGTTTTCCCCGCACGATCCCCCGTAGCTCAATTGGCAGAGCATTCGACTGTTAATCGAAGGGTTACTGGTTCGAGTCCAGTCGGGGGAGCACCTGGAGGCCTCCGTCC
>JAEWEJ010000013.1 GCA_023389455.1 Actinomycetes bacterium
CCGACGCGCACGCCGCGCCTGGCCGCGCGGTTCGCCGCGGAGTACAACCAGTCGTTCCCGGAGATCGCGTCGGTGCCCGGGCGCATCGCGCACATCCGCCAGGCGTGCGTCGAGGTCGGGCGGGACCCGCAGACGCTGGTGCAGTCGGTCGCCCTCGTGCTGTGCGTCGGCCGGGACGAGTCCGAGCTGGCGCGCCGCGCGGCGGCGATCGGCCGTGAGGTCCCCGAGCTGCGGGAGCACGGCATCGCCGGCACCCCGGACGAGGCCGTCGAGCGCCTCGCGTGGCTGTCCGAGCAGGGCGTGCAGCGGGTGTACCTGCAGGTCCTGGACCTGGCCGACCTCGAGCACCTCCAGCTCGTCGCCGAGACCGTCGCGCCGCACCTCCCGGGGGCCTGACCCCGCGCGCTCGGCGCACAGGACCCTTCCCGGATGTCCGGATGGTGGGATGTCCGGGAAGGGGGCCGAAAGTTCACAGGACGGACATATCGCCGTGTCATCGCAGGTGAGAGCGTTCCCAAGGAGTCACTGAACGGATTCACCCACCCGTTCGGCCCTCCCTGGAGGCCCTCGGGATGTGACGCCCGCGCTCCCGGGCTCCTACGGTCGGGCACATCCACGGGGACGAAACACCCGACCGGGCACCACCCGGACGAGTCCCCGTGAACCGGACGCCAACGAGGCCGTCGCGACCGTGACGACGGACCCGATCCCCGGGCACGTCGTCGCACCTCACGACGACACCAGGGGGCACCCGTGGCCACGACCTTCGACCGACTGATCCTCGAACCCCGGCGGACCGACGACTCCCGGCCCCGCCCGCAGACCCGGCGCGCGCCCGAGAACGAGGCGTCGCAGAGCCCGTCGCTCATGCTGCTGGTCCTGCTGGCCGCCGCGGGCATCCTCGTCTACGCGGTCTTCCTGCTGAACCCCGGCAACCGGGGGGACTGGCTGCCGTACGCGCTGGTCATGGCCGCCGAGTCGATCCTCATCCTGCACGGCCTGCTGGCGATGTGGACCGTCCTGTCGTCCGGGTGGAACCCGCGCGGCTTCGCCTTCCACCACGCCCAGGAGCGGCTCTACGACCTCGCGGAGATCCTGCGCGAGGGCGCCGAGGACGAGCCCTGGCGCTGGCAGATGTACCTCGAGGACCGCCCGCTGGCCATCGACGTCTTCATCACGACGTACGGCGAGGACCTCGGCACCATCCGGCGCACCGTGTCGGCCGCCGTGCGGATGCAGGGGAAGCACGCCACCTGGGTGCTCGACGACGGCCGCTCGGACGACGTCCGCGACCTCGCCGCCGAGCTCGGTGCGCGCTACGTGCGCCGGCTGTCGAGCGGCGGCGCCAAGGCCGGCAACATCAACCACGCGCTGTCCCTCACGCGCGGCGACTACTTCGTGGTCCTCGACGCGGACTTCGTGCCCAAGCCGGAGTTCCTCCACGAGACCGTGCCGTTCTTCGCCGGGTCCGACGTCGCGTTCGTCCAGACGCCGCAGACGTACGGCAACTTCGACACCGTGATCAGCCGCGGCGCGGGGTACATGCAGGCGGTGTTCTACCGGTACGTGCAGCCGGGCCGTAACCGGTTCAACGCGGCGTTCTGCGTCGGCACCAACGTGATCTACCGGCGCGCGGCGGTCGACTCGATCGGCGGCATCTACACCGACTCGAAGTCCGAGGACGTCTGGACGTCGCTCATGATGCACGAGCAGGGCTGGCGCACCGTCTACATCCCCACGACGCTCGCGGTCGGCGACACCCCCGAGACCGTCGAGGCCTACACCAAGCAGCAGCTGCGCTGGGCCACCGGCGGGTTCGAGATCATGCTCACCCACAACCCGCTGTCGCCGAAGCGCAACCTCACGATGGACCAGCGCATCGCGTACTTCGTGACGGCCACGCACTACCTCACGGGCATCGCGCCGCTGCTCCTGCTGCTGGTGCCGCCGCTCGAGATCTACTTCGACCTGTCGCCCATGAACCTCACGCTCACCCCGGCGATGTGGGCCATGTACTACGCGGGCTTCTACGTCCTGCAGATCCTGCTGGCGTTCTACACGCTCGGGTCCTTCCGGTGGGAGGTCCTGCTGCTCGCCTCCGTGTCGTTCCCGATCTACGTGCGGGCGCTGGTCAACGCGGTCACACGCCGTGAGCAGGCGTGGCACGTCACGGGACGCAAGGGCGCCTACCGCTCGCCCTTCGCGTTCATGCTCCCGCAGGTGCTGGTGTTCCAGTTCCTGCTCGTCACGACCCTCGTCGCGCTGTGGAAGACCCACACGTCGGGCGTCTTCACGCTCGCGCTGGCCTGGAACGCCACCAACACCCTCATCCTCGGCGGCTTCATCGTCACCGCGTGGCGCGAGGGCCGCCGGGGTCGCGCCGAGGCGCGGGCGCAGCGGCGTCTCGACGTGCGCGCCGCCCGTGCCGCCGCTGCGGTGGACCGGGCCCTGGCCACCGCTCCCGCCCTCGAGCCCGCCGTCGCCGGCCTGCCGGGTGGTCCGGACAGCGCGCTGCCCGCCCCCGCAGGTGGTGCCGCGCCGGCCCTGCTGCCGGACGCGCCGGCCGCGCCGAGCGGCCCCACCGACTCCCCGTCCCGCTGACCGAAAGGTGATCCCATGACCTGGGCCAGCCGTCTCCGCCTGCTCCTGGGCACGCTCGCCGTGCTCACCGTCGCCGCCCTGGCGACCTACCAGCTCAACGAGACGCGAGGTCGCGCCACCAGCGACTCCGCGCAGATCCTCGCCGAGACCTACGCCGTCGGCACCCCCTACGCCGGGCTGGTCGCCGACCAGCTCGTCGACGTCGGGGACGACGTGGTCGAGGGTGACGCGCTCTTCGTCATCGACTCCGCCGCCCTCACCTACGACCGCACGCACGGCCTCGTCTCCGACCCGCCGGAGTTCACGCAGATCGACGAGCAGGGCCGCCTGGTCGTGCTCGCGAGCGGGGACGGCCGCCTCACGCAGGTCACCGGCGAGCGCGGCACCTTCGTGCCGTCCGCCTCCACGCTCGCCACCGTGCAGCGTGCCGACACGCTCTACGTGCAGGGGGAGTACACGCTCACCGCCAAGGAGTACGCCCGCCTGCCGGACGGTGCCGACGTGACCATCACCCTGCCGAACGAGACCGCCCTCGCGGGGACGGTCGACCGCGTCGACGTCACCACCGTCGACGGGCAGGCGCAGGCGGTCGTGCGGGTCACGTCCGACGCGCTGCGCGACGGGTCCGACAACGGCCTGGTGTCCGCCGGGACGCCCGTGGTCGCCCAGATCTCCCTGACCAACGAGGGCGTGGTGACGACCGTCGCCGGCAAGGTCCGCACCTACGTCGAGGAGCTGCTCCAGTGACCGCCACCCGCACCGTCCTGCCCCGTGACCGGAAGGTGCGCTGGATGCTCGTCGTGGCCGTGGTCGCCGTGGTGGCAGTCGTCGCGCTCCTGGTCGCCCGCCCGTGGGCGGGACAGGGCGTCGCACCCGCCGCCGGCGCGCCCGGCAGCGGTGGGGCGCCGGCGGCGCCCGTCGCGGGACCCGAGGACGCCACGCCCCCGCAGGTCGACACCGCCGCGCTCACGGCCGCGCTCGTGCAGGCGCCCGACGCGAAGATCGACCCCGTGCGGCTCGCCGACGGCGTCCTGCCGCCGTCGAACCGCTGGTACTCGGGGCTCGTCTTCGGCGAGCAGCCGCAGCCGGTCTTCCCCCTGCCGCTCTCGTTCGCGCTGACCCCGAGCGGGTTCACGGTCGGTCTGCCGGAGCCGGTCACCAGCGCCAAGGCCGTCGTCGGCCCCCACGTGCCGGCGGTCACCGTCGACGTGGGAGCGACGTCCGCGCAGGTCGTCGCCGCCGACCCCGTCGCGGTGACGACCCGCCTGCTGGGCACGGGTGGCGCCGCCCTGGGCGACGTCACGGTCGCCGCCGGGTCGCCGTTCGTGTCCTTCACGGCGGCCACCGACGTCGAGGTGGCCGCGGGCGACGGCTTCGGCGCGCTCGAGGACGGCGTCGCCACCACCGAGGTGGGCGGCACGACCTGGGCGCTGGCGGCGTCGGACGGCACGCTCGCCGACGGCACGCTCGTGCTCCCCGCCGGGGCCACGGCTGCCTGGTACGCGCTGCCCGACGACGCGTCCGACGAGGCCGCCGACGTGCTCGCCGCCGCGGCCGTCGACCCCGTGGTCGGCGTCGACGTGACCTACGGCGTGGGTGACGACGTCGCGCGCACCACGCTCACCTACCGCACGGCGGGTGCCACGCCCACGGCCCACGTCCTCATGCGGCACCACACGACGGGCAGCCAGCCCGAGCGCGAGGGGTGCGGCCTCGGGACCTACAGCTCGGTGCACGGCACGCTCGAGCTGTGCGCCGGGTCGACCCTCTCGTCCTACGCCCCGACGCTGCGCCCGACCGGCACCCTCGACCTCGACGGTGTCTCCCCGGAGCGTCGCGACGCGATCCTCACGCAGCTCGAGGCGGACGTCGCCGGCACCGAGGCGTTCGCGTCCGACACGTACTTCGGTGGCAAGCACCTGTACCGCGCGGCGACCCTCGTCGTGCTGGGAGAGCAGCTCGGCGCCGACGACGTGGTGGCCGACCTGCGCACCCGCGTGTCCGACGCGCTGCGGGAGTGGTCCGAGCCCGCCGGGTGCGACGAGCGCGACGCACGCTGCTTCGTCTACGACGAGGCCGCGGCGTCCGTGATCGGCCGCACCCCGTCCTTCGGGTCCGACGAGCTCAACGACCACCACTTCCACTACGGCTACCTGCTGTCGGCCGCCGGCCTGCTCGGCGCCGACGACCCCGACCTCGTCGACGACGTGCGTCCGGTCATGGACGCGCTCGCGGCCGACATCGCCGCCGCGCAGCCGTCCGACGCGCTGCCGCAGCTGCGCACGTTCGACCCCTACGCGGGCCACGCGTGGGCGTCGGGCACGTCGCCGTTCGCCGACGGGAACAACCAGGAGTCCGCGTCGGAGGCCGTGAACGCGTGGAACGGGATCGGGCTGTGGGCGCAGGCGTCCGGCCAGGACGACCTGCTGACCCAGGCGACGTGGCTCGCGTCCACCGAGGCCGCGTCGGCGCGGGACTACTGGACGGACCCCGACCTCGACGACCCCGTCATGGACGGGTTCGAGCACCGGGTCGTCGCGCTCAACTGGGGCGGCAAGCGCGACTGGGCCACGTGGTTCAGCGCCGAGCCCAGCGCCATGCTGGGGATCCTGCTGATCCCCATGGGGCCGGTATCGGACTACCTGGCCGTCGACGTGGACCCGGACACGATCCTCGCGGCCGTGGACGAGGCGGCGCCGGACGGCCCCGATGTGATGTTCGGGGACTACCTGCTGATGTACCGGGCACTGGCCGGTCCCCAGGAGGCGGCTGCCGCCTGGGAGGCCGCGTCAGCCCTGGAGGCGGTCGACGACGGGAGCTCCCGCGCCTACCTCCTCGCGTGGCTCGCCGCCCACGGCGCCTGACGCGTCGTCGGTACCCGGGCGGTCGGCGGCGGTACCCGGCTCGTCCGCCCCGGTGCCGGGGTCGTCCACCCCAGCACCCTCCTCGCCGGTCCCGGCGCCCTCCTCGGGCGCCGGGCGCCGGACGAGGTGGCGGACGGCGAGCACGAGGAGCGCGACGACGGCGAGGTTGCGCCCCGCGAGCAGGAAGGTCCCGCCGGGGAAGCCGCCGACGATGTCGGCGTACATCCACGGGTAGACGAGCTGTGTCGCCCCGGCGACTGCGAGCACCCCCCACGCGGTCACGCCCCACCGGGGCAGGCCGAGCGCGAGCGCCACCGCGACGGCCGGTGCGAGCCACGACACGAACTGCGGGCTGCCCACCTTGTTCGTCACGAGCAGCACGAGGGTGAGGACGAAGGCGCCGCGCACGACGAAGTCGGTGCGCAGCGCGGTGTCGGTCCAGAAGCGCGCGCCGGCGCGCCGGCGCAGCCACCACAGCAGCACGGTCACCGCGAGCACCGCGACCAGCAGGAGGGGCGTGGCCGCGTCGGCGACCGCCCGGGCGCCGGGCGCGCTGATCTCGAACGTGTAGATCTGGTCGTCGTACGCGCGGACCACCTGGGTCGACCAGATGCCCGCGACGATGAACGGCGTCCCGAGGACGGACTCCAGCTGCAGGTCGCGCTGGCCCTGGGCGGTGACGAACGACAGCACGTTCGCCCCGCCGCCGAGCGCGACGACGGTGCCGACGACCACCACGCACACGGCGAGGGCGGGGACGACCACGTCGCGCACGGGACGCCGGGAGGCGAGCAGCAGGGGCAGCACCGAGGCGCCGGGGGCCACCTTGATCCAGGCGCCGGCGGTGAGCAGGGCCGCGGAGACGCGCGGGCGGGTGAGGGCCACCAGCAGCGCGACGACGGTCAGCGGCGCGACGAGCCCGTCGAGACGTCCGAGGCCGACCGGGCCCAGCAGGGCGATGAACGCGACGAACCACAGCGCGGCGACCCTGCCGTGGGGCCGACGCAGCAGCAGCGCCACGGCGGCGGCGTTGAGCACGGAGACGAGCACCAGCCACGCGAGGGGGTAGTGGCCGCCGTCGGCCAGCCCGGCGAAGCCGGCGACGAGCATCGGGACGAACGCGCCCGCGGGGTAGACCCACTCGTAGTCGACGAGCGGCCAGTAGTCGTTGGTGAACCCGGTCGCGGCCCACCAGCGGTACAGCCCCAGGTCCCCGAGGGACCAGTCGCGCACCACGAGCCCGACGTTGATCACCCACATGTGGACGAGGACGAACGCGAGCCACACGAGCGGCGTGCGCCACTCCGCGGGCGGCGCCGCCCACGCGAGCCGTCCGGGCGAGGTGCGAGGCGAGGCCCCTGACGGTGCGGACATGGGAGCCCCTTGCCTCGATGTGACGATGCCGCGCGCCAGGCTACGCGAGGACGCCCTCGCGTGGAACGATCAGGGAGGAATGCCGCGAACCCTCCGGCTCGGCGGCCGCGCTCCGTCCGCCACGCGAGATGCGCCCGTCGACGCTCCGGTGACGCGGACCTGGGCCCGAGGTTCCGTCGCTACCCTCGCCGGAGGTGTGTCGAGAGGAGCCTGAGGACAGATGAGCAGCTGGGGCTGGACCCTGCACGGAGACGGGCGCACAGTCCGCCCGGGCCACGTGGTCGCACCCGAGGAACGACTGGCCTGGGGCCGGACGATCAGCATCGGGATGCAGCACGTCGTGGCGATGTTCGGCGCGACGTTCCTGGTGCCGCTCATCACCGGCTTCTCGCCGCAGACGACGTTGTTCTTCTCCGCGCTCGGCACCGCGCTGTTCCTGCTGGTGACGCGCAACCGGCTGCCCAGCTACCTGGGCTCGAGCTTCGCGTTCATCGCGCCGGTGACCGCCGCGACCGCCACCGGCGGCCAGTCGGTGGCCGTCGGCGGGATCCTCGTCACCGGGGTCGCGCTCGTGGTCGTCGGTGTCGTCGCGCACCTGGCGGGGACGCGCTGGATCGACGCCCTCATGCCCCCGGTCGTCACGGGCACCATCGTCGCGCTGATCGGGCTCAACCTGGCCCCGGCCGCGTGGGGCTCGTGCACCGACGACGGCGGCTGCTCGGGCTTCCGTGCGGCGCCCGTCACGGCGACGGTCACGCTGCTGGCGATCGTGCTGGTCACCGTGCTGTTCCGCGGCCTGCTGGGCCGGCTGTCCATCCTCGTCGGCGTCCTCGTCGGCTACGCCGTCGCGCTCGTGCGCGGCGAGGTGGAGCTCGACGCCGTGCGCGAGGCCGCCTGGATCGGCCTGCCGCCCTTCGTGACCCCCACCATCGACCTGTCCGTCCTCGGTCTCTTCCTGCCCGTGGTGCTCGTCCTGGTGGCGGAGAACGTCGGCCACGTGAAGTCCGTGTCGGCGATGACCGGCAAGGACCTGGACCCGTACGTCGGGCGCGCGCTGATGGCCGACGGCCTGGCGACGACGCTCGCGGGCACCGGCGGCGGCTCCGGCACCACGACCTACGCCGAGAACATCGGCGTCATGGCGGCCTCGCGGGTGTACTCCACCGCCGCCTACTGGGTCGCCGCCGCGACCGCCCTGGTGCTGGCGCTCTCGCCGAAGTTCGGGGCCGTCGTCGCCACGATCCCCGCGGGCGTCCTCGGTGGGGCCGCGACGGTGCTGTACGGGATGATCGGCCTCCTGGGTGCCCGCATCTGGGTCCAGAACCGCGTCGACTTCTCCGCGCCCGTGAACCTCATGCCGGCCGCCGTGGCGCTCATCGTCGGCATCGCCAACTTCACGTGGGACGCCGGTGACCTGCGCTTCGAGGGCATCGCGATCGGCACCGCCGTGGCCATCGGGCTCTACCACCTGATGCGCGCCGTGGCCCGCTGGCGCGGCACGCACGACGAGCCGGCGACCCCGGCGTCCGTGCCCGGGGGCGACGAGCTGACCACCAGCCGCACCGACGCGTCCGACGCGCCGGAGCGCTGACGAGGCGTACGGCCTGACGGGCGCGAGCGGCGCTCGCGCCCGTCAGCCTGTCCGGTGGAGCGGTGCGTGCGACGGCCGGGTGTGCACTGACCCGCACGAGGGCGGCCGGGTGTGCACTGACCCGCACGAGGGCGGACGGGTGTGCACTGCCCCGCACGAGGGGGCGTGCGTGCACTGCCCCGCACGAGGGGGGGGGCCGTGCGTGCACGGAGGCACCAGCGACGCCCGTCGGGGTCGCCGAGGAGGCGTGCCCCGGGCGCCTGGCGCCGGCCGTCAGCCCGCGGGTGCGGGCTCCGTGCCCTCCGCGGGGGCCTCGGCGTCGGCCGGGGCCGCCTCGGTCATCTCCGAGAAGGGCGTGCAGCCCTCCGGACCGACGAGCGGCGCGGCAGGGTCGAGCGCGACCTGCTCGGGCGGCAGCAGACCGGTGAACGCGTCTCCGACGACGAGGTCGAGGAGGGCGTCGGCGCGGTTGTCCAGCTGCAGGACGGCGTCGGGGACCCACGCCTGGAGCGTGTAGGCGGCGGCGCTGCCGGCTGCGCCGTAGATGATGCGGCCGACGCCGGTGGCCGGTGCCGGCGCGTTGGCGGTGGCTCCGACCACGAAGCCGCGGTCGGCCAGTGCAGCCGCCGTCTGGCCGGCGAGCCCGCCGATGCCGGCGCCGTTGTACACGTCCACGGTGATCTGGTCGGCAGGGACCGGCAGCGCGCCCTCGGGCGGGCAGTACGTGCGCACGGCCTCGGCCTGGTCCGTGGGGTCGACGGAGAACTCCCGCTCGAGGAACGGCAGGGACAGGCTGTCGGTGTACAGCGCGGCGGACCCGAGGCCCGCCACGGCCAGCCCGGCGAGCAGCACGCCGAACACCACGGCCTGCCGCTCGTGCATGTGCCGGCGCCGCAGCGTCCGTGCACGGTCCTGGTCGGTCACGAGGCCCCCGCCCTTCACTCGCTCCGGCCGGCGGCCGGCACGTCCAGGACCAGCACGCGCGCGTGCAGCAGCGCGCGCTGGTGCAGCGCGGCCCGTACGGCCCGGTGGAGCCCGTCCTCGAGGTAGAGGACGCCCCGGTGCTCGACCACGTGGGCGAACAGGTCGCCGTAGAAGGTCGAGTCGTCGGCCAGCAGGGCCTCGAGGTCGAGGGTCCGCTTGGTCGTCACGAGCTCGTCGAGGCGCACCTGACGGGGTGGGACGTCCGCCCACTGCGCGGGGGTCGTCAACCCGTGGTCCGGGTACGGGCGCCCCTCGCCCACCGCCTTGAAGATCACGGCCCCGAGTGTAGGGGGTCCGGGCGACGGGGCCCGGGACGGTCCACGGGACATCACCCGCGCGCCCGTCCTGCCGGCCGCCGGAGACGGTGGGGCCCGTCGGTACAGTCGCCGCCATGCCGTCCCTGTACGCACTGAAGCCCTGGTACACCCGGCGGTTGCGCCGCCTCGTGGACGGTGCCGTGGCGCGGGGGACGTCACCCGACGTGTTCACCGTCGTCGGGGTCGTCGGCGCGGCGGTGGCGGCGGTGGCGCTCGCCCTCGGGTGGTGGCACCTGGCGCTGCTGATGCTCGCGGTGCGGCTCGCCGGGGCGAACCTCGACGGCGCGGTCGCGCGGGCGCGGGGCGTGCAGCGGCGGTGGGGCTTCGTGCTCAACGAGCTGGGGGACCGGGCGTCCGACCTGCTGGTGTTCGCGGGCCTGGCGGTGCTGGCGGCGCGTACCGCGGGTGCGACGCTCGTCGGGCTCGACCCGCTGACGTGGGTGCTCGTCGCGGCCGTCGCCGCGACGCTGCCGACGTTCGTCTCCCTTGCCGGTGCCGGGGCGGGGGCGACGCGGCTGAACGGCGGGCCCCTCGGCAAGACCGAGCGGTGCGCGCTGGCCGTCGTCGGTGCGGCGTTCCCCGCGGTGCTGGCCCCGGTCGCCGTCGTCGTCGTGGTCGGCTCGGTGCTCACCGCGGGTGTGCGGGCACGGCGCGTCCACCGCGAGCTCGCCGTCGCGTGAGCGTCGACCCGACCGAGCGGCCCGGCGTGGTCGACCCGCTCGCCACGTGGACCGGCCTGGACCGCACCGCGTACGCGCTGGACCTGCGGCTCGGGTCGTGGCACCTCGACCTCGACGGACGCGCGGTCTTCCTGCTCGCGCTCACCGCCGCGATCCTGGCGCTCGCCGCCGTCCCGGTGCTCGCCTCCCGCAAGCCCGAGCTGCGCCGGCGGTGGACCACCTGGGCGCTGATCCTGCCGGTGATCGGCATCCCGTTGTGGCTGGGCCCGGGCCCGACCGCGCTGCTCGCCGCGCTGCTGGCGCTGCAGGCCGTCCGGGAGTACGCCGCCATGACCCGGCTGCCGCGCCCGGAGACGGTCCTGCTGCTGGTGCTCGCCGTGGCCTACCCGCTCGCGGCCTGGCTCGATCCGAGCCTGCTCGCGCTCGTGCCCCTCGTCGCGCTGCTGTGCGCGGTGCCCGCCGTGCTCGTCGGCGACGTCGACCGCGGTGTCGAGCGGGCGACGGGCGCGGCGTTCGGGTCGATCTGGCTGTGCTGGTCGCTCGCGCACCTCGTGCTCGTCGGGTCCGACGCGTTCCTGCTGTGCTTCGCGGCCGCGGCCACCGACGTCGCCGCCTGGTGCGGGGGCCAGGGCCTCAAGCGGTTCGCGTGGGCGCGGCGTCCGCTCTCGCCGCTGAGCCCGAACAAGACCGTCGGTGGACTGGCGGGCGCCGCCGTGGGTGGCACGATCGTGCTCCTCGTCCTGGGCGCGTTGTCGCCGGGCCTGGTCGTGGCGGTGGTCCTCGGTGGTGTGGGAGGTGACCTGGTGGAGTCGATGGTGAAGCGGCGGGCCGGCGTGAAGGACGCCGGCACCTGGCTGCCCGGGTTCGGCGGGCTGCTCGACCGGGTGGACTCCCTGCTCCTGGTGCTGCCGCTCGCGTGGGTGCTGGCGTGAGCACGGGCGAGCCGGGCGCCGAGGACGTGCGTCCCGACCGGTCGGACGACGGCACGCCGGACGAGGGTCCGGCGACCGCGGAGGCGACGACGCCTGCCGAGGCGTCGCCGGGGGCCGACGAGCGTCCCACCAGCGCGCCGGTGGAGGCGTTCCGCCGGCTGCGTCGTCGGGTGGGGCTGCCGCCGGGGTTCAACGTCGCCGGGGCGGTGCGGCACTTCGTCTGGCGCAGCGCCTTCCACCTGGTCGGCGGGTTCCGGGTCGTCGGAGCGGCGCCCTACGAGCCGATGGTCGTGGTCGCGAACCACCAGTCCCACGCGGACACCCCGGCGCTGCTCGCGGCGTTCCCGGCGCCCTACAAGCCCGTCGTCGTCGCCGCGGGCGACTACTGGTTCGACGCGGCGTGGAAGGCGCGGTTCCTGCAGATCGCGATCGGTGCCGTCCCGGTCCGCCGCAAGGGCGGTGGCGGGTACGAGTCGCTCATCGACGGCGCGACACAGGTGCTCGGCAGCGGGTCCAGCCTGTTCGTCTTCCCCGAGGGCACGCGCTCGACCGACGGTCGCCTGGGACGGTTCCGCAGCGGGGCGCTGCGGATCGCGCAGGAGTTCGACGTGCCGATCCTGCCCGTGGCGATCGTCGGGACGCGCGAGCTGCTGGCCAAGAAGGGCCGGCTGACGCCCGGCCCGGTCGAGGTGCGCGTGGGGCAGCCGGTCGACCCGCACACGCTGACGGACATGAAGCCGCTGGTCGCCCAGATCGAGGGGATGCTGGCGGCCGGGCCGCCGGTGCCGTCGCGCTCGGCGACGTGGCGGGTGCTGCGCGGGGTGATGTCGGGCCCCGGCGGCATGGTCGGCGCCGTGGTGTGGGGCTTCGCCGAGGCGGTCAGCCTGCCGGTGACCTCCGAGATGTACCTCGTGCTGGTCGCGGCCGCGCACCCGCGCCGCGTCGTCCCCGCCGCGGCGTGCCTGGCGGTCGGGTCGGTCGCCGGCGTCCTGGTCACCCGTGCGCTCACGGAGCGCGGGCACCGGCCCCCCGCGCCCCTGACGACGCCCGCCATGCGCGAGCGGGCCGCCCAGGACCTGGCGACGTCCGGTGCGCGCGGGATCTGGCGGCAGGCGCTCAACGGTGTGCCGGTCAAGGTCTACGCCGCGGAGGCGGGCGCCGCGCGGGTGCCGGC
>JAEWEJ010000322.1 GCA_023389455.1 Actinomycetes bacterium
ACGCGGCGCGTCCGGGCCCGCGACGGTCCCCTCACGGCACGGCCTCGGCGGGGCGCGCGCCCATGAGCCGGCGGTAGCGGGCGAGCGCGGGCCCCGGTGCGTCGTCGGCGACGACCTGGCCCTCGTCCACCACGAGCACGCGCTCGGCACGCGCGGCGGCCTCCAGGTCGTGCGTCACCAGCACGACCTGCTGCTCCAGCGACGCGAGCAGCGTGTCCACGTGCGTGCGCCAGCGCAGGTCCAGGAGCGTGGTCGGTTCGTCGCAGACCAGGACGGCCGGCCCGGTCGCCAGCACCGCGGCCAGCGCGAGGAGCTGGCGCTGCCCGCCGGACAGCGCGTGCACGGACACGTGCGCACGGTCCGCCAGGCCGAAGCGCGCCAGCACGTCCAGCGCCCGCGCCGCCCGCTCGCGGGCGTCCGGCACGGTGCGGCGCAGCGACAGCGCCACGTCCTCGACCGGTGTGGGCATCACGATCTGCGCGTCCGGGTCCGTGAACACGAACCCCACCCGGCGCCGCACCGCGGGCCCGTCGGTGGCGGTGTCGAGGCCGTCGACGCGCACCACGCCGGCCGAGGGCAGCACGAGCCCGTTGAGCAGGCGGGCGAGCGTGGACTTGCCGGAGCCGTTGGCCCCGACCACGGCCACGCGCTGCTCGGCCAGGCGCAGCGACACGGGCCCGAGCAGCCGCACGACGCGGTCCTGGCCGCCGGCGGGGTCGGGGGACCAGGCGGTGACCTCGGCGGCGTCGAGCTCGATCACGCCGTGCGCCGACTGCGGCGCAGGTCGGGGAACGCGCGCAGCACGGCCAGCGTCACACCGGCGGCGAGCAGGTTCTTCACGACGTCGCCGGGCCAGTAGACGAGGTCGATGGCGAGGGCCTCCGTGGGGCCGATCCCGAGCCGGACCATCAGCCCGGCGATCCCGGCGGGGTGCGTCACGAGGAACGACGAGCCCAGCCCTGCGGCGACGAGCAGCGGGTAGCGCCAGGCCGGCCGCGCCCGCAGCGCGAGCCCGCCGAGCCAGCCGGCGACCGCCGCGGCGACGGGGAACGCCAGCAGGTACCCGACCGACGGCTTGCCCAGCACACCGAGCCCGCCGGTCATCTCGGCGAACACGGGCACGCCGGCCAGGCCGACGACGAGGTACAGCAGCACGGCGAGGAACCCGCGCCGGGCGCCGAGCACGAGGCCCGCCACGACGACCCCGAACGTCTGCAGCGTGACGGGCACGCCCGCCCCGGTCGGGATCGCCGGCACCAGCGCGCAGGCCGCCACGAACGCGGCGAACGTGGCCACGAGCGCGACGTCGGTGCCGGTGCGGCGCTCGGTCCGCGGCAGCGCAGGCGCCCCCAGCACCTCCGCCACGACCGACTCGGGCACGGGCGTGACGGTCCGCGCGCCGTCGTGCTCCGGGAAAGTGCTGGACATGGGCGTCTCCCGCCGGTGAGGTGGACGGTCGTCGGGGTGCACCGCCCGTGGGCGGGGTGCCCGACGACCCCGTGCGGCCGGGAGCCCGACCTCCGGCCACGCTAGCGCTGGGTACGATGGACGGCGTTTGTGCCGGGCGCCAGAACCCACCCGGTCTTCTCGTAGGAAACCGAGGAACCCACCCCGTGATCACCGCTTCGGGCGTCGAGCTGCGCGTCGGCGCCCGCGTCCTGCTGGAGCCGACGACGTTCCGCATCGCCTCCGGCGACCGGATCGGCCTCGTCGGCCGCAACGGCGCCGGCAAGACGACCCTGACCAAGACGCTCGCGGGGGAGACCCAGCCGACCGGCGGGACCATCTCGCGCGGCGGCGAGGTGGGCTACCTGCCGCAGGACCCGGCCTCGGGCGACCTGACACAGCTCGCCATGAACCGCGTGCTGTCCGCGCGCGGCCTGGACGCCGTCCTCGCCTCGATGCGCGACACCGAGGGGGCGATGGCGTCGGCCGACGACGCGACGCGCGAGAAGGCCATGGACCGCTACACGCGGCTCGAGGCCCGCTTCACCGCGGCCGGCGGCTACGCGGCCGAGAGCGAGGCGCACCGCATCACCGCGGCCCTCGGCCTCGACGACCGCGTGCTGGGCCAGGAGCTGGGCACCCTGTCCGGTGGTCAGCGTCGCCGCGTCGAGCTCGCGCGCATCCTCTTCTCGGGGGCGGACACGCTGCTGCTCGACGAGCCCACGAACCACCTCGACGCCGACTCGATCGTCTGGCTGCGGGACTACCTCAAGTCGTACCCGGGCGGGTTCGTCGTCATCAGCCACGACGTCGAGCTGCTGCGCGCCACCGTCAACAAGGTGTTCCACCTCGACGCCAACCGCTCGCAGCTCGACCAGTACAACCTGGGCTGGGACGCGTACCTGCTGCAGCGCGAGACCGACGAGAAGCGGCGGCGCCGCGAGCGGGCGAACGCCGAGAAGAAGGCCGCCACGCTGCTGGCCCAGGCCGACAAGATGCGCGCGAAGGCCACCAAGGCCGTCGCGGCGCAGAACATGGCCCGCCGCGCCGAGCGGATGCTGTCCGGGCTCGACGCGGTGCGCGTCAACGACAAGGTCGCCAAGCTGCGGTTCCCCGACCCGGCGCCCTGCGGCCGCACGCCGCTGACGGCCGAGGGGCTGTCGAAGTCCTACGGCTCGCAGGAGGTCTTCACGGACGTCTCGCTGGCCATCGACCGGGGCAGCAAGGTCGTCGTGCTCGGCCTCAACGGTGCCGGCAAGACCACGCTGCTCCGCATGCTCGGCGGTCTGCAGGAGCCGGACACCGGCGAGGTGAAGGCCGGGCACGGCCTCAAGCTCGGGTACTACGCGCAGGAGCACGAGACGCTCGACCTGTCGCGCACCGTCCTGGAGAACCTGCGGACCGCGGCGCCCGACCTCACCGACACGCAGGTGCGCTCGGTCCTCGGGTCGTTCCTGTTCTCGGGCGACGACGCCGACAAGCCCGCCCGCGTGCTGTCCGGCGGGGAGAAGACGCGTCTCGCGCTGGCCACCCTCGTGGTGTCGAGCGCCAACGTGCTGCTGCTCGACGAGCCGACGAACAACCTGGACCCCGCGTCCCGCGAGGAGATCCTCGCGGCGCTGCGCGGCTACCAGGGGGCCGTCGTGCTCGTCAGCCACGACGAGGGCGCCGTCGCGGCGCTCGAGCCCGAGCGCGTCCTGCTGCTGCCGGACGGCGACGAGGACCTCTGGAGCCAGGACTACCTGGACCTCATCGCGCTGGCCTGAGGGCCGGGCCGGCGGCGCTGCAGCGCCTCGATCTCGGCGTCCTCGTCGACCTCGTCGCGTCCCCGGGTGCGGCGGGGTCGGGCCGGCCGCGGCGCGGGCACGCCGTCGC
>JAEWEJ010000356.1 GCA_023389455.1 Actinomycetes bacterium
CCGGTCGGCGGGGCCGCGAGCGCGGGCCGGTCGGCGGGGGCCGCGAGCGCGGGCAGCCGGCAGGGGCCGCGAGCGCGATAGGACGACGCAGTCGGGTCGATCGGTCCCCTGTCCGCCCGCGACGTGACGCGCGACCGCCCCGACCAGCCGTGCTCGTCCGGGCCCTCGCGGGGGCCGTGCGGGGTCAGTCGCGACGCAGCTTGCGGTACGTCACCCGGTGGGGGCGCGCCGCGTCGGCGCCGAGGCGCTGCACCTTGTTCTCCTCGTACGAGGCGAAGTTCCCCTCGAACCAGTACCAGTTCGCCGGGTTCTCCTCGGTGCCCTCGTACGCCAGGATGTGCGTCGCCACCCGGTCGAGGAACCACCGGTCGTGGGACACCACGACGGCGCAGCCGGGGAACTCGAGCAGCGCGTTCTCCAGCGAGCCGAGGGTCTCGACGTCAAGGTCGTTGGTGGGCTCGTCGAGCAGGAGGAGGTTGCCCCCCTGCTTGAGCGTGAGCGCCAGGTTGAGGCGGTTGCGCTCACCACCGGACAGCACGCCCGCGGGCTTCTGCTGGTCCGGTCCCTTGAAGCCGAACGCGGCGACGTACGCGCGCGAGGGCATCTCGACGTTGCCGACCTTGAGGTAGTCGAGCCCGTCGGACACGACCTCCCACAGGGTCTTCTTGGGGTCGATGCCGCCCCGCGACTGGTCGACGTACGAGATCGAGACCGTCTCGCCGACCTTGAGGTCGCCCCCGTCGAGCGGCTCGAGGCCGACGATCGTCTTGAACAGCGTCGTCTTGCCGACGCCGTTGGGGCCGATGACCCCGACGATGCCGTTGCGCGGCAGGGAGAAGCTCAGCCCGTCGATGAGCTGGCGGCCGTCGAAGCCCTTCTGCAGGTTCGTGGCCTCCAGGACGACCGAGCCCAGGCGCGGGCCCGGCGGGATCTGGATCTCCTCGAAGTCCAGCTTCCGCGTCCGGTCGGCCTCGGCCGCCATCTCCTCGTAGCGGGCCAGACGTGCCTTGGACTTGGTCTGACGGCCCTTGGCGTTCTGCCGGACCCAGTCGAGCTCGTCCTTCAGGCGCTTGGCGAGCTTCGCGTCCTTCTTGCCCTGGACCTGCAGACGCTCCTGCTTCTTCTCCAGGTAGGTGGAGTAGTTGCCCTCGTACGGGTACAGCCGGCCGCGGTCGACCTCACAGATCCACTCCGCGACGTGGTCGAGGAAGTACCGGTCGTGGGTGACGGCGAGGATGGCACCGGGGTACTGCTGCAGGTGCTGCTCGAGCCACAGCACCGACTCGGCGTCGAGGTGGTTGGTGGGCTCGTCGAGGAGCAGCAGGTCGGGCTTCTCGAGCAGCAGCTTGCACAGGGCGACGCGACGGCGCTCACCACCGGACAGGACGCTGACGTCCGCGTCCGGCGGCGGGCAGCGCAGCGCGTCCATCGCCTGCTCGAGCTGGGCGTCGAGGTCCCAGGCGTCCGCCGCGTCGATGGCCTCCTGCAGCTGGCCCATCTCGGCCAGGAGGGTGTCGAAGTCGGCGTCCGGGTCGGCCATCAGCGCGGAGATCTCGTTGTAACGGTCGAGCTTGGCCTTGATCTCGCCCACGCCTTCCTCGACGTTGCCGAGGACCGTCTTCTCCTCGTTCAGCGGCGGCTCCTGCTGCAGGATGCCGACCGTGTACCCCGGCGAGAGCCGCGCCTCGCCGTTGGACGGCTGGTCGAGCCCGGCCATGATCTTGAGGATCGTCGACTTGCCGGCACCGTTGGGGCCGACGACGCCGATCTTCGCGCCGGGCAGGAAGTTGAGCGAGACGTCGTCGAGGATGACCTTGTCGCCGTGCGCCTTGCGCGCCTTGTACATGGTGTAGATGAACTCAGCCACTGAGTGCTCGTCCGCTCCTCGTAGGTCCTGGTGGTGCCGCGGGCCGGGCGCGCGCTCCCCCGCCGCACGTCACGTGCGGGTTCGGGGGTCGCGCTGCCACTGCCCGGGCCGACGGCTCCGGATGCCGATCCACCAGCCTAGGCGATCACCCGCGCCCCGCGAGCGCCAGACCGTCCTGCGTCACGGTCGTGGACCGGGCGAGGTCCACGACCGGGCCGTCCGCACCGGCACCGTCCGGGTCCGGGGCGTCCCCCTCCGGCTCGTCACCCGGCGGAGCGCCGGCCACCTGGGCCCACGGGTCGTCGGTGTAGGCCGCGCGGCCGGAGCCCTCGCCCTGCGCCTCGTCACCCTGCGTCCCGACACCGGGCACCTCGTCACCCTGCGTCCCGTCGGCCTGCGCGTCGTCCCGTCCGCGCCGCGTGCCGGACAGGGTGCGGCGGAACTGCGCGCTGCCGTACGCGAGGTCGTGCCCGACGGAGAGCGCCTCGAGCACCAGCTCGGACCGGGGTGAGCCGTCCTGCGCGACCCACTCGGACTGCCCGAGCCGCCCGACGACGACCACGGGGTCGCTCTTGCGCAGCGAGTCCGCGAGGTTGACGGCGATCGTGCGCCACGCCTTCACCGTGAACCACAGCGTGGGCCCGTCACGGAAGACGCCGGTCTGCCGGTCGAGGACCCGCCGCGTCGACGCGAGCCGGAACTGCGCGTACGGGACACCCCCCACACCGTCGAGGTGGTAGGTGCGCAGGTCGGAGCCGACCCACCCGACGACCGTCACGTCCTGGGTGTGCGTTCCCATCGAGGTCCCCTGTCTGCTGTGGCCCCGCCGGTGCGGGGCGTCGAGCGGCCATGGTCGTCCGGACCTGGACCACGGCGTCGCCCGTCACGGCAGACCGGTGGGAGGCCTGCGCGGGCCCTGGGGCTGTGGTCGGCCCGGCGGCAGGACAGGGGTCGTCGGCGACCCCACGGGCAGCAGCAGGGAGCAGCAGGGAGCAGCACCGTCGACGACCCGGCGGACCAGGGCACCGGGCCTCAGGCCTCGCGTGCCCCCAGCGCGCGCGCCGCGAGCTCGCGCGCGTGCCGGTGCTCGGCCAGCACGTCCTGCGTCGGGGCGAGCAGGCGTCCGCGCGTGGCGGACTCGATGGCGGCGCGCCCGTCGGCGACCACCTTCTCCCCGCGGCTGCGCGCCGCACGCGCCCGCAC
>JAEWEJ010000378.1 GCA_023389455.1 Actinomycetes bacterium
CACCTGCGCGTGCCCGGGCACCCCGACGGCTTCGAGGCGGCGGTCCAGGCCGTGCTCACGCAGCAGGTCTCGCTGCGCGCCGGCCGCACCACGGGCGGGCGCCTGGCCGAGGCCTACGGCCGCACGCACCCGTCGGGCCTGCGTGCCTACCCGCGCCCGGAGGACCTCGCCGCCGCCGACCCCGTC
Source organism: Actinomycetes bacterium (assembly GCA_023389455.1). Lineage (GTDB taxonomy): Bacteria > Actinomycetota > Actinomycetes > Actinomycetales > Cellulomonadaceae > Cellulomonas. The sequence goes on from JAEWEJ010000378.1 coordinate 187, forward strand.
GCCCTGCAGGCGGTGCTGCGGGTCCCGCACGCCCGGGCACGTGCGGTGCACGCTCTCGCGGTGGCGTGCGTGCAGGGCCTGCGGCTCGACCCGGACGCCGCCGGCACCGAGGTCCGTGCCGCGCTGCTCGCGCTCCCGGGCATCGGTCCGTGGACCGCCGACGTCGTCGCCCTGCGGGCGCTCGGCGACCGGGACGCGTTCCCGTCGGGCGACCTCGTGCTCCGGCGTGCCCTGGGCGTGCCGGCCGCCCGGGACGTCGCCGAGGCCGGCCTGGGCTGGCGCCCCTGGCGGGCGTTCGCCGCGACGCACCTGTGGGCGTCGGTGACGACCCCCGGTCCGGTCGGGTGACGCCCGGCCTCGCGGGGGCGACGATCCGGTGACGAGCGGGTCACGATCCGGCGGGACCCGCCCTGCGGGCCCCGACCGTCCCTAGCGTGCAGGCATGCCGACACGCACCCGCACGCTGGTCATCGCCCTCGCCGTGGTCGCCACCCTCACCGCCTGCAGCGCGGGCGACAGCGGTGCGGCCGACAGCGCCGCCGAGATGATGTCGGACGGGCGTGGCGCGTCGGTGGTGGACGAGGGCACGAACCAGTCCGAGGCGCAGGACGGGACGGCCGCCGACGGGTCGGGGGCGCGCGACGCGCAGCAGGTGGTCCAGACCGCGCGCGCCGCGGTGTCCGCGCCCGACCCCGTCGACGCGGCGCAGGACGTCGCCGCCCTCGCCGCCCGGCTCGAGGGACGCGTGGACGCCCGCTACGAGCGGTCCGCCGCCGGCGAGCACGACCCGGGCAGCGCCAGCCTGACCGTGCGGGTGCCGGCGCGGGCCATGGACGGCTTCCGCACCGGGCTGGCCGAGATCGGTGACGTCCTGGAGTTCCAGGTCGAGACCGAGACCGTGACGAACGCCGCCCAGGACCTCGACGCCCGCATCGCCGCCACCGAGCTGTCGGTGGCGCGCATGTCCGACCTCCTGGCCCGGGCCTCCTCGAACAGCGAGATCATCGAGGCCGAGCAGGCGCTGACGGACCGCCAGGCGAACCTCGAGCGGCTGCGCTCCGAGCGCGCCCGGCTGGCCGACCGGGTCGCGCTGTCCACGGTGGACGTCGAGATCTACGCCCCCGAACGCGCGCCCGTCGTCGAGGAGGAGGAGCCCGCCACGTTCCTCGACGGCCTGGACACCGGGTGGACCGCCTTCGTCGCCACGGTCCGTGGGGTGCTCGTCGTGGTCGGCGTGCTGCTGCCCTGGCTGGTCGTGGTGGGCCTCGCCGCCACCGCCGTGCTGCTGTGGCGCCGCCGCCGTACGGTGGAGGCGGCGACGTCGGCGAGCGACGGAACGACGCCGTCGGGCGGACCCGAGGCGCTCGGCTGAGCGCCTCGCAGGCCCGAAGGTCCCTGTCGGGGGTGTGTCGGGCAGTCGTAATCTCCTGGCAAAGGACAGACCGTGACCGCCCCGCGGCGACGGCTGCCGCCGGGTAGCGCCTCACGGCCGACCGCACCCGGTCCCCGAGGCGAAGGAGCTGCCATGAGCGTCACCGTGACCGGTCCACTGGCGGACGTGTCTCTTGCCCCCGAGGTGCGAGCCGCCCTCGAGGCGAGCCCGCGCCTGGTGATCCCCGCGACGCGCGAGGAGCTGTACCGGCTGGCGCTGGGCCCCGAGGGTGGCCCGGTGTTCACCGTGGAGTACGACGTCAACGGCGAGATGGTGCCGGAGGCGACGGTCACGCGCTGCCGCAACGGCGTCGCCGTGAACTACCCCGAGGACTACATGCGCCGGCGCGACCCGGACTGCATGCGGATCGCCGACGACCTGCCCACGGACAAGCCGCGCTACCGCGACGTGTTCGACGCCGAGTTCGACCCGACGCGCACCGAGACGCTGGAGTGGCTGGGCACGCAGGAGCTCGTCGTCGTGCCGTTCAAGGCCGGCGGTCCGCGCTTCGGCTACCCGTCGCTGGCGATCGTCCCGCTGAACAGCGCGTTCTTCGCGCTCACGCTCGTGGACCTGCAGGGCTGGGTGACGTTCGACGAGATCGGCCCGTTCACGCCGCGCTCGATCCTCTACGTCGCGCCGCCGTTCCGGCACACGCACTTCGGCGGCCGGCAGGTCGTCGTCCACAACCGCTCGACGACGCTGCACGAGGTCTGGGCCTACAACCTGTACCCGGGGCCGAGCGCGAAGAAGGGCGTCTTCTCCGTGCTGCTCGACATCGGTGAGCAGGAGGGCTGGCTCACCGCCCACGCCTCGAGCGTCCGCGTGACCACGCCGTACGAGAACGAGACGGTCATCATGCACGAGGGCGCCTCGGGCGGCGGCAAGTCCGAGATGTGCCAGGAGATCCGCCGCGAGGACGACGGGCGCATCCTCGTCGGCACGAACGTGGTGCGGGACGAGCCGTACCACATCACCCTCGGCGAGACGTCGGCGCTGGCGCCCGTGACGGACGACATGACGCTGTGCCACCCGTCGGTGCAGAAGGGCAACGGCCGGCTGGTCGTCGCCGACGCCGAGGACGGCTGGTTCGTCCGCGTCGACAACCTCACGCACTACGGCGAGGACCCGGCGTTCGAGAAGGCCGTGATCCAGCCCGACGAGCCGTTGCTCTTCCTGTCGATCGACGGCGTCGCCGACGCGACCGCGCTGCCGTGGGAGCACACGCTCGACTCGAACGGCAAGCGGTGCCCGAACCCGCGCGTCGTGATCCCCCGGCGGTTCGTCAAGAACGTCATCAGCGAGCCGAAGGAGGTCGACGTCCGCACGTTCGGCGTCCGGATGCCGCTGTGCACCCGCGACAACCCGACCTACGGGATCATGGGGATGATGCACCTGATCCCGCCGTCGCTGGCGTGGGTGTGGCGCCTGATCGCCCCGCGCGGGGACAAGAACCCGTCGATCGGGGAGAGCAAGGACGTCAAGAAGACGCTCAAGCACGGCGGCATGGTCGCCGAGGGCGTCGGGTCGTACTGGCCGTTCTCGACCGGCACCAAGGTGGCGGCGGCGAACCTGCTGCTGCGCCAGATCGCCGAGAACGACCGCACGCGCTACGTCCTGACCCCCAACCAGCACATCGGCGCCTACAAGGTCGGGTTCTCCGCGGAGTGGCTGACCCGCGAGTACCTCGCGCGTCGAGGTGGCGGTCGCATCCTGCGCGAGCAGCTGACCCCGGCCCGGTGCGCGCTGTTCGGGTACCGGCCGAAGGAGATCAAGCTCGACGGGCAGCAGATCCGCCCGACGTTGCTGCAGCCCGAGTACCAGTCGCAGGTCGGCGTCGAGGCCTACGACGCGGGCGCGCAGATCCTCACGGACTTCTTCCGTTCCGAGCTCGAGCAGTTCCTGACCGACGACCTGGACCCCCTGGGTCGCCGGATCATCGAGCTGGTGCTGCGCGGCGGCACGGTCGAGGAGTACGACGAGCTCACCCCGATGTACGTCTGACGGACCCGACGCCCGAGCAGCGGGGCCCCCCCCCACGGCCGGGG